>NZ_JBHSEL010000024.1:0-6845 GCF_042653845.1 Daeguia caeni
ATCTGATCCTCCGTAGTTTTTGTAAACATAGAGAATCATAAACTACTGAAATCGCTCAACTTAATTTTCGGTCGGGCTCTCAGAGCCATCAATTTTATTGCAGAGATCCTCTGTTGCATAGGCAAAGGATGTGTACTGCATTTTAAGCCTTATCTACCAACGAGCCAAACGAAATGGATCAATCAAACGGATACCCATATCCTTAACTCCAACGATATGACAGGGCTCGTACATCGAGCGCGTAAACGGACCTCTTCGCAGCCTTTTTGCATATCTGGTTATTACGTTGCCATTTCCATCGCAGGAGTAAGTCCCGCCTAGACTCAGGCCTCATTGATCACAGCCAGAAGATGACAGCTGCTGCGATACAGATTGCAAGAAGAAGGCATGAGCGCATCGGTCTTAGCGGGGCGCAATGCGTCTCCAATCCCTGAGTCTGGCGAACAGGTTCTCGACCTTGTGCCGCTGGCGGTAGAGGGTCGTGTCATAGTCATACGGGACTTTGCGGCTTCGGCTGGATGGGATACACGGCTCGATGTCCCCTGGCTTCCCAGCCCCTCGCTGAACCACACGCTGTCCTATCCACGATCGGCAATCAGGTGAGATGCCGGCGGCAGCGCATCAAGCACGAGACGAGCGCCTTTGGGTCCCTCATCTGGCCTTCCGACAACAGCAGGATGATCGGCCGTCCATCCTGGTCACAGACGGCATGGAGCCTGGAGTGCAGGCCACCCTTGGCGCGCCCGATACGACGGGGAGCATCCCCTTTTTAAGCAGGTTCGCCGCGGGCCGTGAGCTTTCAGGTGCCTGGCGTCGATCATGATGCGCTCCGCTTTCGGCCCTTCGCCGGCGAGCGCGGCGAGATGCGGTCGAACACATCCATCCTGCTCCAGCGGATGAAGCGGTTGTAGAGCGTTTTGTGCGGGCCGTAGTCAGCCGGCGCGTCCTTCCACTGGAGACCGTTGCGGATCACGTAGACAATCCCGCTGACCATCCGCCGGTCATCACCCCGGGGAACACCATACGACAGCGGAAAATGCGGCGATATTCGAGCCATCTGCGCGCGCTCAGCAGAAACAAACGACTGGCTGAAAATGAACCGAGCAATGCTTGAGCAACAGGCTATTGTCCAGACTGGATAAATCCCTGCTCTTTGCGAAGAACCAACTGAAATTGCCGGATATGCGGAGTAAGGCTTTTCAGATCACCACTATCAAGCCATGACGTAAAAATTGCTTCGGGCAAAATCCATGTCTGAAGCCGGTTTGAGGTGTTTTCCACTCAAGATCGTCACAGCAACTAAACTCAATAACATATCTGTTTTCATATAATATTTTTATCAATATAAAACAATGTATTATTTGAACATACTTTGTGGAGGCCCCTGCTTGATCTGATCCAGACAAATAGACATTGGCAGCTTCTGGAATCACAGGCAATATCTATAACGCTGCATTAAAGGCCAAGAGAGCTAGCACCTCTCCCCTACCCCCTGAATGTGGCTGTGTAAAAATGTCGGAGATTTTCACCTCCGACATCTTGCGTGTTCAGATCAAGCCTTCTTCTTTAAGGGCTTTTTGAACTGCCGGCCGGGCAATGACACGTTCGCGCAGTGCCACAGCCTTTGGATAGGCGCTGATATCAACATTCACGATTGCGGCCCACCCCAGAACAACGGAAACATATGCATCGGCCTGCGTAAAATCCTTACCCAGTCAATAATCATTCTCTGCCGCAAGCATAGCTTCCAGTTGATTCAGTCGACGGTGAACAGCAGCCACAGCCGCTGCCTTTACTTCATCGCTGGCATTGGGTGCAAACAGACCGCCAAAGGCAGAATGCAGATCACTACAGAAACCAAGCGCTTCCTGCAGCCGCGCACGTTCAATACTGCCATAGGCAGGTTTGAAGGCTGCAACGTCAGAGTGATCGCCTATATATTGCAGAATTGCAGCGTTCTGGGTGAGCACAACACCCGGCTCGATTTCAAGAGCAGGCACAGCGCCGCGCGGATTGATTTTCAGATAATCTGCACCACTGGCAGTTTTCTTGTCCTTGATATCAACCGATTCCAGATCATACTCGAACCCGGCTTCGCTCAGCACAATGTGTGGCGCCAATGAACACGCCCCTGCTTTATAATATAATTTCATGGCATTCTCCGATGGAACTTACAGCGCATCGTTCTTATCAGCTTTGCATTGACTTTCAATTCCGTTTGCTGTGCTTCAACCAGCTGAAACACTGTTCACACAAGGCGCAGAACTCATTCATTGCATCCAAGCCCTCACCGGCTTAGTGATAAAACAAAGAAATGCTGGATGTTTTCGAACCCCTTCGACCAATCAGGACAAGCGTCAGCCTGTTGTCATTGTTCCACTACCGAACAACCGATATCTTGTGCGACCCATGCGACCGGCCTGCCATCCCTGCTCATCTGTCAGAGCCACCTCCAGCAAATGAACATTTCCATAGCCCAAGACACAACCAGACAGCAATCGCCATCGGCAATCGAACGACAGGCCCTCAGCCTTCTAGGCGTCACTGTCAAACATGAAAGGACTTCATATCCAATTACCACTCCACCTCATGAAGTCCATATCGTTGTCATCCGTACAAGATAATAAAAACTCTTTAATTTCAAATAGTTAAATGATGATACAATTTTTGCAGATCATGGAATGCAACCTATAGCAACACCCCAGACAAGCGTTAACCTTTCGTTAACTTTAAACTTGTTGCGAAAGCACAGGAATCGGTTCATAAAGTATCGATATTTTCGCGACACAATCACGAAAATCGCTACTCAAGGGCTCTGTGTATGGATATCGCTTTAATGCAGAAGCAACATTTTGCCAAAACCATCCTGGCACAAGGCGAAGAGATTTCAAATCGCCTCGACAATTTGCGTATTCAGAAATTTCCACCCAATGCGCAGAAAACCTTGCGTTCGTTTTCGATTGCCGAAGTCTCGCATTTTATCGGTGTATCCCAGAGCTACATCAAGAAACTTCACCTTGAAGGCAAGGGCGGCGTTGAGCCGGCAACGTCCGCCACAGGTCGGCGTTCCTACACGGCCGAACAAATGCACGCGCTGCAGGAATATCTGGAGCGTTCGCCGCGTCGTCGTCCCGGCGAGCCACTCAAGGTGATATCGGTTGTCAATTTCAAAGGCGGCTCTGGCAAAACCACAACGGCTGCCCATCTTGCCCAGCATCTGGCTCTTACCGGACACCGGACGCTTGCCATTGACCTTGATCCGCAGGCATCATTGACGGCGCTGCATGGCATCCAGCCTGAACTGGACCGCAACATGTCCTATTATGACAGCCTGCGCTATGACGACGAAAGAAAACCTCTTGCCGACGTCATCCGGCGAACCAATTTTCCGTTGCTGGATATTGTACCTGCCAATCTTGAGCTGCAGGAATATGAATATGACACACCGCTTGCCATTCAGCAGAACCCTGCAACCGGACGGACCTTCTATACCCGTATTGGCGAAACGCTTGCTCAGGTTGATGACAGGTATGACGTTGTGGTTATCGATTGCCCGCCACAGCTTGGCTATTTGACCCTGACCGCACTGACAGCATCTACATCCGTGCTCATCACGGTTCATCCACAGATGCTTGATCTGATGTCCATGTCGCAATTTCTGCTGATGCTCGGCGGCATTTTGTCGACGATCGAATCTGCCGGCGTAAAGGTTGAGCTCGACTGGTTTGCCTATCTGGTCACCCGCTATGAACCGACTGATATTCCGCAGGCACAGATGGTTGGCTTCATGCAGTCCATGTTTGTCGAAAACATGCTGAAGAATGCAATGGTCAAGTCCACCGCCATTTCCGATGCTGGCTTGACGAAACAGACACTCTACGAAGTTGAGCGCAGTTCCATGACGCGCGCAACCTATGACCGCGCATGGGAAGCACTTGAAGCAGTGAACTCGGAAATCACGGACCTTATTCATAAATCGTGGGGTCGACATTGATTGTCAGCCGTACAAGCCTTGAAAAGGCAAATGAAAACAGGCAACTAACGCGAACAGGATAGCGAAATGGCACGCAAGGACGTTCTCCTCGGACTGACTTCCCCCGCACCGGAGCGGGACAAGAATAGCGGGACATCGAGTTATGCAATGCGTGGCGCGACCAAATCCATGCTGTCTTCCATTGGAGAATTGTCTGCTCAGGCCGCCCGCGCAGAAAAGCTGCTTGAGGGCGCCGCCGTTGTTGAACTGGACCCTGCCCTGGTTGATACGTCCTTTGTTTCTGATCGCATGCCAGGCAATGACGAAGCCTATGCTGAGCTTCTCGAAGCCATTCGTGAACGCGGTCAGGATAGCCCGATCCTTGTACGACCGCATCCCAAGGATGAAAATCGCTATATGGTCGTTTTTGGTCACCGGCGCCTTCGTGTTGCCAAGGAGCTGAAAAGGCCGGTCAAGGCGGTTATCAAGAAGCTTGACGATGAAGTGCATGTTATCGCGCAAGGCCAGGAAAACAGTGCCCGCGATAATCTTTCATTCATCGAAAAGGCAGTCTTTGCGCAAAAGCTGACGGATCTGGGATACAGCCGCGAAACTGTGCAGGCTGCTCTCTCAACGGATAATCCGATGCTGACGCGTATGCTTTCTGTCACCAAGCGCGTTCCACAGGCCATTATCGATGCTATCGGATCATCAAAAAATGTCGGGCGTGACCGTTGGATTGATTTTGCAGCACACTATAAGAAAGCGAATGGGGGAGGGCTTGATGCTTTTATTGCAAGCCCGGAATTTACCACGATTGCTTCATCCGATGATCGGTTTACCAAGGCTTACGCCTATCTGAAGGCACAAAACAAACCCGCACCAAAGAAGGTTAGACTGCCGTCAGCCGCGACTTCCTGGAAGTCGAATGATTCTGCCGTTTCGTTGACGATCAGCTGGAAAACAAAAAAGACGCAGCGAGACGGATCGAACCCAAATGTCGAGCCATTCAGTGCTTGGCTAACAAACCGTCTGGATACTCTTTACGAAGAGTATCAGCAAAAGCAAAGCAACACAGGAGACTGAACCGCAAAAGAAAAAGCCCCCACAAATGAAATGTCGTGAGAGCCTTTCAAAAGTCTTGAACACCTTCTGAATCGCATTTTCACGAATCACTGTCAAGAGTCTTTGGCGTCGTTTTGGCGGGTGGATTTCTTTTGCTTCTGAAAAGGTGAAAGAAAATGCAATCGCTGGAAAGAATTGCGTCTGTCATCGGCAGGCGAATGGGATCGTTTACCCAAAATTCTGCAAACCTGAAGAGGGCAAGAGAGGATAGGGGCGTCAATCGATGGGCCTTGTACAAGCAGCTTTGCCTAGCCAAATCCGTTTTCAGGCTGAATGACCGCAGCCTTGCTGTCTTAAGCTCGCTTCTGTCCTTCCTGCCAGAAGATGAGATCAGTGCGAAGAATGGCCTGATCGTCTTTCCATCAAACCGGCAGCTTTCGCTGCGTGCACATGGTATGCCGGAATCGACTTTGCGCCGTCATCTTGCAGCCCTGGTTGAAGCGGGCTTCATTGAACGTAAGGATAGCCCCACACGCAAGCGCTATGCACACAAGGACAAGGATGGCAGTATTGAGCTTGCCTTCGGCTTTTCCTTTGCACCATTGCTGGCCCGTGCCGAAGAAATTAGTGCTGCCGCGGAGACGCTCATCAATGAACAAAAACGCCTGAAAAGGCTGCGTGACGAGTTGTCCGTCTGCCGTCGTGAAATCACCATGCGGTTTGAAACCATTCCCGCTGAAGCACGTTCCCACACACTTCAGGCATTGTTTTCCCGTTTTCGGTCGATCGTCGATGCCATTCCACGCCGCGCGAGTGCAGCCGATCTTGCCGCGATCAGGGCGGAACTCGACGCACTCTGCCATGAACTCGATAACTACTTGAATAATAATGAAAATGTTCAATTTTTAAGCGGCAACGCCGCCCAAAATGAGCGGCAGCATAATGAATCCTTGACAGAATCCCATATTGAATCAGAAAAAGAAAAATCAATTGATTTGAAAGATCCTTATCCTGGCTCATCGCAGCAGCAAGAAAACCAAATGCCAAGGCCATCCATGTCTGAGATTCCGCTCGATATGGTTCTCAGAACATGTCCGGATATTTGCGACTATGCACCAAAAGGCATTCATTCATGGCGCGATCTGATTGAGGCAAGTGCTATTGTGTCCAGATTTCTTGGCATAACCAAATCTGCATATCTTGAAGCAAGTCAGGTCATGGGCGCTGAACGTCTCTCATCCCTTATTGCCTGGATCTTGCAAAAATCAGCAAGCATTCAATCACCAGGTGGCTATTTGCGAGCGCTCACCGAAAAGGTGAGGGAAGGGAAATTTACATTTACTTCTCCATTCATGGCATTGCTGTCGGCAAACAACATCTGCTTACAGCATTAACGAAATTGCAATGTGTTGAGAGGTTTTCTGCAGTGACAGGACGTTTACTCATCATGCAAAGAGACGAGCGGGCGGATATAAAAGGCGCGCTCGACTTATGCCATGCCTCTATGTCCGACTCGGCTTTCCATTCAGAGACTGATATCCATGGCCCTCTTTGCAGAACATTTCAAAGAACGATGTTTCTGTTTTGCTCTTTATGAAACAGAGATCATCTGGTCAGCAAAACTGATAACATCTCCATCATCGTGGTAAGAGAAGTTACATGCCGCTCTTTCTGTTGTCGGAAGAGACAGCTTATCTATACTGACGACAGATGATACAATCTTCTTGACCTGCCCCCCGGAAGTTCCCTCGCTGTGATGTAGAGTCTGCCGAACCTGAGAAGGAGCAGACGACATGAGGAAAAGCCG
>NZ_JBHSEL010000025.1:0-5514 GCF_042653845.1 Daeguia caeni
CGCTTAAATCAAACCCCAAACCGAGCCGGAAACTCCAATCTTCAAAAACACAAATAGTCTCAAATCATTCGACGACGGACACTACAGCCGAACCCGCCATGTTGTTTGACATCAACAACCATGCTCTCCGCCTGACCTTTTCGGAGGAGCTTGCACCCGCGCTGCAGCGGGTATTTCGCAATTTCAGACTTCATGATGGTGCCACACAGGCGGATGAGCTCGAGATTCGCGGTGACGGCAATGGCAAGTTCCTCCTGCGCTACAAGGACGCTGTACTGCTCGAGGAGCTTACCAGCGAGACGCTGTTCCTGCACCTGTGCCGCGAAATCGAAAGCATATTTGCGGCAAGTTCCATCGATACCGTGCTTCGGGCCGGGGCCGTATCCGAGGGGGAACACGCAGTGCTTGTGGCAGGGCCTGCGGGCTGCGGAAAGTCAGCGCTGACGGCCTGGCTCCTTCGCCGGGGCTTTGGCTACCTCGCCGACAATTGCGTGAGCCTCGCAAGCAGCTATGCCGAAAAACATGGCAGGCCGGCAGCAATCTCACCCCTTCCCATGCCCCTCACTATGCACCCGCACTGGGAGGGAGCACAGCAGATTGATCCTGCCCAGATCATTCAGATCGCTGACCAAGGCATCATCGCAAGGCCCGAGGTGGCAGAAATCGGCGCGGATCAGATCGCCGACACCCGACTGGCCATCTATCCATGTTTCCACGAAGGCGCGCGGCTTGACATTTCCCCTTTGTCTGCCGCCGAATTCCAGTTTCTGCTGGCGCAGTCGCACCATCCCAACCAGACGATGACCGTCTTCAATGCGTCGCGGATTGCGGCCTTTGCAGCGCGGGTCCCTGCGATATCCGTGCGTTTTGGCAGCTACCGCCAACTGGAGGGCACGCTCGACCGTTTCATACGGCAATTTCTGCAGGAAGCCCCGAGGCCCAACCTGCTTCGTGGGTGTTGTCACGTTAACTGGGCTACAGTTGCCTGCCTGACGGTTTGGGCGTAAATTTTGGCGATGCAGACATCAGTTATCATCTTCAAGCGTCACCGTTTTCCGCCACAGCTTATTGCTCATGCGGTGTGGCTTTATCTGCGGTTCAACCTTAGTCTGCGTGAAGTTGAGGAAATGCTGCTTGAGCGTGGAATCGACGTATCATACGAGACAGTTCGTCGTTGGATCGCCAAGTTCGGCCCCCAGATCACACGCAACTTGCGGCGGCGTCAGGCGCGCCCNGCTCCGCTCCTACGGTGCAGCAAAGGCAGAAGTGGCACCCGGCCTTGACCATTGGTCGCACAAGGGCCTCAATAATCGGGCCGAAAATAGCCATCTGCCGTTTAGGAAACGGGAGCGAACCATGCAAGGTCATCTGTCACCTGGAGCGTTGCAACGGTTCGTCTCCATGCACTCAGCGACCCGCAATTGTTTCTCTGTTCCATCTCGTCGCCGAGCCGCACACACAATTCGCTACCATCGCCTCGAAGCTTTCGATGCATGGAAAATTGCGGCCTGTTTCGCCTGAATATCTACGAGCCCCTGGCCTTTCCGGCCAGAGAAACTTAACGTGACAACACCGCTTCGAGCGACAGAGCGCGCAGCACTGGTCAGCGATTCTTGGTGACGGTGAACGCGTGCCCAAAGTCGTGACTCGGCCGCAGGAACAGCCTGAAACGGAAGAAGATGCCGGGGCGTTCTACGTCACGGCCCAGGATGTGATTGAGGCGACCGGACTGCCCAAACACTGGTTCACAACCCCGGAATACCGTGCCAGGAAGCAGGTTCCACATCTGGCCTTGGTTGGCAGCGTCCGCTTCTCGCTGCAAGCCCTCTGGGAATGGGAGCAAAACCACAGCACTGTCGGTCGGCCGCCGGAGCCCAAGGCACCCCGACAACCAGATACGGAGCCAGAGCCTGCACCGCCATCGCGCGTGCCACTATGGCATGAACTCGCCCGGGAACTGGACAGAGAACAGTTCGATTCCACTTCGTAGTCCGAACAAATGTCCCCGGTTTTGGCCCAAAGTCCACCGTTTCGGCCATTTGTCCCTTGAAGGTGGAACACGGAACCGAACCCGCGTCCGCTTTCAGAACCAGATAATAACGCATGGCTCCTGAGTCCGCCGATTCGACGATTTGGCCAAATGCTTCTGGGCATAGAGCAAGTCCGTAAATCCCGGAACTTCAAGCGCTTGCTGACCAAGTGCCAGACATACCAGCTTGTATGACTAAAGACCGCAACTTGGCCACTGCATCGGTGGGATCGTGGGGCAGCGTGGCGAAGCTGATTTTCTTCCCGCTATCAAGGCTCCAAGGGTTGTTCTGTTCGGCATGGGGCGTATCAGGTTTGGATGGGTCGAAGGGATATGCCAAGAGTCCCCAGGTCAACAGTCCTTCAGGAGCTTGAAAGCGTCCCAGATAGGCGGCCATCTGGTACAGGTCGTCGCGCTGCGGCCCATTTGGTGAGCTGGCAGACGGATGAAGGGACTTGTATTTGGCGTCAACAACGCCCCTGATGGTGGAGCCTGAAAGCAGGATGGCGTCGGGTATCAATGTGCCCAAACCTCGGCCCGAGACTTCGCTGTGGAGCAGCTTCTTGGTGGCAGACTTATCTCGGGTGCCGTGAGTCACGGTCAACGGTGCAGCAGCTTTCCGCAAAATACTGAGCACATACATTTCCCACAGCTCGGCAACGTCGAGCAGCACACCTTTCGTTTCGCCACTGGCATCAATATCAGCAGCAAGCCCCCTTCGGTTTGCAATCTGCCGCGACAACTCAGCGATAGGCGCAAAGCCTGCGGTCATCGGCGTATATCGAATCCGATCCAGTTCAGCCTTCGTCGGTACGCGTGGTCGCGCCCCGGTGACAGCCATCAGATGGGGCAGGAGTTCCTTGGCACGCTTCGGAAGCCATTTTTCGTCCGGCACCCCAAGCCACCGCCGCAGCACTTCGTAGGCAGCGACGATGGCGTCAGATGCAGCGTGATCTAGCGTTCGCTCTGAACGGATGGAAACAACCTGCCCACCACCAGCGGCGATCAAGCGCAGAGATGCAGGGACATCAAGCCGTCCCCTGACAGTCGCGCCTTTCGTAGCCACTTCACGGCGAAGCGCAGGCAGCCCATGCCGTGCCGCCTCGATGAAACCATGGGCCCAAACGGACGCGAGGAGTTGGGCAATAAACGATTCGTCCTCCCTGAGCTTCCCGGGCGCGTCGGTCAGCACGACCGACGTTGCTTCAAAAAGCCAATTCCGAAGCGTGGCCAGGCCAAAACGTGGCTCGATGGTCAGGCTGTGCCCCTCGAAGGAAATTGAGCCAACGTACCGGCCAGCCCACCAAGTGCCGTCCCATGCGCAGTAGACGATTGGTTCGTCCTCGTCCCTTTCGCCGGAAATGGGCACGACAAGGCTCGAGGCTTGGACTTTGGTTGCAAGCTTACGGAGCCAGTTCGCCTCCGCCGCTGTCGGTGGCGGGACAAGCGGCGAGCAGTCACGCGCAACTAGTTTCACTCTGCCACCGACGGCTTGAGCAAGACCTTGGATAGCCGGTCGAGCTCGGTATTGCGTGCGTTAGCGTCCAGCCCAGCGAGGTACTGCTCCAATAGTGGGCGAAGAGATAGGTTCCACACCTGCACAACGGGCTCCAGCGCTTCACCCTTCTTGTTCCAAAGGTAGTTCTGTTTACGCGAAGGTCGAGCACCGAGGAAATTGCGCAGGAACACGACCACGTCAAGCAGATAGGTGTGCCCGATCTCGTACTGCGAGCCAAGCAGCGGGCTGTCGTGGATCTGCTTGTTCAACGCCGCTGCAGCTGCCGCCAATTTGCGGAAGTCCGGTTCGATACGATCCCACTCCAAGCCCGATTCCAGATCCTTCCACTTCGATTCGGCGGCACCCACCAGAGCCTCGGCGTCAAACGGGCAAAGTAGCCACAGGAAACGGCGGCGCAGCGCGAAGTCGATCTGCTCGATGGACTGGTCAATCAGGTTCATGGTGCCGATCACGTACAGATCGTCGGGGATGCGCAGCTTCATTGCTGCCCCGTCGCCATTGCGTGCCGGAAGCTCAATCGTCTGATTGCGATCCTCAAGCAAGGAGAAGCATTCGCCGAGCATCCGACTCAGATCCGTCCGGTTCATTTCATCCAGTATCAGGATGTGCGGCAGACGTTCCGCGCGTGGCTGTCGCTCGATGTCCTCAATCAGTTTCGGAAGGTAGCCAGCTCGATATTCCGTGCCACCGCCATTCGAAATGTGGAGTGCGCGAATGAAGTCCTCGTAGCTGTAGGCCGGGTGCAGCTGCAGTCGATGCACGTTGTCGCGGATCGCGGATTCGATAGCAGATTGCGACTGGAAGTAGCGAGCCGGGCCCATTTGGCTCAGTGCCGCAGATCGGATGACACGCTCAGCCAGCTTCTTGGCGCGAAAAGTCTTGCCAGTACCCGGCGGTCCGTAGAGGACGATCTGCTTCTTGTGCTGGATGATCTCCAGCGGCGCACCTTCAGATGCGCCCTCGCTGTCGTCGTACCAAGCCTCGACAAGCGGCGACCAGTAAAAGTCCAGCTCCTGGTTGGGAAGCAGCTTTTCGAGCTCCTGGCGAATGGCCAAGATCGCCCGGTCATCATCCTCTGCTTCGGCAGTGACCAGTCCCGAGAAAGCCTTGATGACTCTGCGCTTGTGATTGCCACTTGCTATGCGCTCGAAGTGCTCGGGAAACAGGAGGTGGAGGAGCATGTGCCGAAGCTGCTTCGACTCGGCATCTTCTATGCTGTCAACGATCTCTTGAAAGAGCCACGGATCGGCGGCCACCTGTGCCTGCCGGTCCTGCGGTAACTTTTTCCATGCGATGGCGAGCTCGATCAGAAAGGCGATTTCGAAGGGACGACGGGTGTTGTAGCCCTGGCCGCCACTGCCGATCCCGTTGGCGAAGGCTGCTGACACAGGGTGTGACTCCGGCAGGCTGTCACCGCCCCACCCGAGCACCTCGCTCACCACCTGTCGCTTGCGTACGCCTCCGACATTGGAGGGGAACAGGAAGTACACGCTCAAGATCTCTGCTGCAAGGCGTGACACATCCTGCCCGGCCTTGCCAACCTGATCTCTGAACTTGTCGATAAACGTGCGATCGCCTTCGTCAGGAGTTGCAACGAAGGCCTTGTGGATGCGATCCAGAACGTCAGGCCGCCAAACGGAAGCGTCGGCGAACAGCAGTGAGCCGTCGTTCAGGAGGCAGTTGGTCCGGAATGCATCAGCCGCTTGGTAGATTTTGGTTGTGTCGTGTTCTGAATAGCGGGCCATAGCATCCTCAATTGACGTTCGTAGGCAGAAAGCGCTGACCGATGCACTTCCCAAGCGTAGGTTGCCAAGCTCCATCGCCAGCAACAGCCAAGATTGGCCTTGGCTTTCGCCTCTCCCTGATGTAATGTAACATCCATCAGTGTCCGACATCAACGCCCATGAGACCAAATTGTATTAATTGAGAAGAGAGGGTTTTCGGCTCATCATAGCTTTATCAAAGG
>NZ_JBHSEL010000026.1:0-1001 GCF_042653845.1 Daeguia caeni
TCCGGGCCCTTGGGGCTGTAAAGGCCGATCAGGGTGAAGATCTTGCGGCGGGCATAGGGACCTTCGAGCACCGTGAACTCGCCGTTGAGATAGACCGCGCCGGTCGAACCGCGCGTGGCATAGCCGCCGGTCCAGCCCTGCGACGGATCGTCGAAGCCGCCGGGGCGGATGGTGAGCCGCACCTTGGCGAGCGTGCCCTTGGGGATGAGGTTGGTGTTGGTCTGGGCATCGTTGAAATCGTTCCATGCCGACATGGGTCAGGCTCCTTGTTCTTGAGCTGTGGTGGAGGAGGTTTGGGAAGGGGTGGTCGCCGAGGGCGNACGACCGGAGCGGTCTTTGGCCGGAAAGCCGAACGGGTTGAGCGTCTGGCAGATGAAGGCGCGGTAGGGATTACCCTCATCGTCCTTTAGTTCGACCATGCAGATGACTTCATCGACGATGCCGGGCAGTTCGAGGCCGGTCTTGGCGCCCTCGATCTGCGGCACGAAGACCTTGCGATTGAAGTCGTCGAGCTTCTCGTCGAGAATGCCGACAAACCAGATGTTCTTTGAGCGCGTGTGCTGCAGATGCGTCAGCCAGGCGATCATCTCGCGGCCATGCAGGCCGTAGGCGCCGCGAATGTCAGGCTTGCCGGTCTTGTCGGAGAACGCCTCCGGCTGGCCCTTGGCCCATTGGAAGCAGAGCCGGCCGGCAACAGTGATCGAATCGATGAATACCGTTTGGTAGCGATCGAGCTGGCTCGGATCCCCGAGCCGGGCGACAACCGCATCGTGATGGGCCTGGCTGTAGGGCTGGTCGTCGCGCAGCGCCGGATTGGGGCCACCGATGAACACCGCGAAGTCGCGGCACTCATCCCAGGTCTTGGGACGGATGGTGTCGCCGGTCCAACCCTCGATGGCGAGGTCGCCCGCTTCCAGGTCCATGAACAGCGTGGTGGCGGGATCAAGCGTCCACAGCAGCGAGGTCTTGCCGATGCCGGACTTGCCGAAGATGCAGCCCTT
>NZ_JBHSEL010000027.1:0-1295 GCF_042653845.1 Daeguia caeni
CAGTCGGCAATCCATGAATCACACTGGATTCCTTCGTGGAATCCTCAGGCCAATACCTGAGCCAATTCGTCCACACGGCCTAGGGAGGTCATTCATGCAGATGTGATCGGCCCCCATGGACGGGTTCAATGTGATTGTTAGTGCAATGACGGCCTGGGGGCCAGTGCGTGCGGCATCGCTGGTTGGGGTTGCAGGGCCGTCCGCGCGAATGCCGGGATGAAGACCTCGGGTACCGGCGGCTTGTAGCCGAGCGATCCATGCGGACGCACGGTGTTGTAATGCCGACGCCAGCTTTCCACGATGATCCTGGCCTCTTTGAGCGTGTAGAAGATCTCGCCGTCGAGGAGTTCGTCGCGCAGGCNTTCCGAGCCGCTGCCTGTGCCCGTTTTTACGATATTGATGTCTGTGTCAGTAATATCGATCGCACCATTATTCACTGACACAGTGGAACCAGTACTACCAGAAACAGTACTGTCGTGCTCATAGGAAAACGGTCCATCTTTAGATGTGTGGGTATATGTCTGGCCGCTATTGACGATAAGTTGCTCGGCAACAGCCTCGACAGACACCAGACCAAGAGCAATAATCGATACACCCACCAGGCAAGATTTGCGATGGATATACAGTTTACTGTGCCGCATCAATACTTCGATGATCATTGCTCCTCTTGCATCGAAACACTTTTATCAGCATTCACAAGTATTTTCTTTTATAACAAGCAAATAGATGAACGAATGAGTTTGTTATTGCTTGTTAACTTAAGAAAAATTTGTGAATGATGATAAAAGTTGTGGATTTTTTCTATTTATTCTGCAGTTAGATGCAGGTCACGCGGTACAAATATTTTAATTTTCTGTTATAGTCTTTTAATTTCCTGCGTTTCTTTTATAAAAAGCTACAAAACGTGTGTTTTCTGGCCTCGTAAAATTCAATAAAAACAGAAGTTGTCCGGCAACGATTCTGGGTTATGTAGGGAGCGTAGACAGGCGGACAGTCCTTCCAGCGTCCGCAGACCACAGCATGTGCACGATACTTGGATTGCCGGCGGTCATCGACCCGCCGCGCGCCACGCCTGCGGTCGGCAGATGCGGTTGGATCGCATTTCACTATTCATCCGAGAGCCAATAAGTAGATTGCTTCCTTGGCGGCGGTGACACCCCCAACCACAAGGAATCAAACGATTGCCAATCCGTAACCCTATTGAGTATCCAGCCTAGAGCATTTCACTTTTTGATGGAACCATATCCAGCACTGGCGAAGTAGTTTAAGCATTCGCCAGGTTGGATTGTCTGAAT
>NZ_JBHSEL010000028.1:0-13825 GCF_042653845.1 Daeguia caeni
CTCTGACGCGGGGTGGAGCAGCCCGGTAGCTCGTCAGGCTCATAACCTGAAGGCCGCAGGTTCAAATCCTGCCCCCGCAACCAATCCAACTTAAATTCTATCAAAAATAATCCCCTGATGAAAATCAGTAGATCCTAATGCAGAAAATTAACAAGCCCGGAAAAAACCGGGCTTTCTTGCGGTCAAAGCCAGACGCTGGCCACAATGAGCATAATTCGTCCCCCTATTAGGGGATCCGCATAGAACTATCCTTGATCTACCTCGTCAAGCTTGAGTGGGCAAAGATGATATCAAAATCATATGCTTACTCAAAAAATCAAATAAAGAAAAATTGCGTATACTAAAATTCAAAAATAATTAAGTATAGTGGTAGATGCGCTGGCAATTGCTGTCCAAATACACCCAAATGCACAACAGCGCCCTAAGCGAATTGTGTCTTGGCGCTGTTGCATCCATCGTATGAACGTTGATGGGTTTACTGTGTGATCGTCTGTAGCTTGTCGCAACTTGTGTAATCTGGATAGCCACAAAATTCAGCTTTGAAACGGATCAGATCAGCCCCAAACGCTTCTTCAGCTCGGCGTTTTCTGCACGAAGTTTTTCTGCCAGTTCCTTGCGCAGTTTCTGGTTTTCCTCCTCTAGAGCATTTCACTTTTTGATGGAACCATATCCAGCACTGGCGAAGTAGTTTAAGCATTCGCCAGGTTGGATTGTCTGAATNGAAGAAGAACTGCCCCCGAAGATCACGCCTTGATAAAGCGGTGTTCAACAGCAACGGCAGACCAATAGTTGTGTCTTCAATGACACGGACAAGGCACAAGTTTTCGTGCTGAGGCGAGCAGCTTCTGGTTCCAGCTCTGGGCTGGCGCCATCGTCATCATGGGGAGCTGGGGCGCATAAGTCGGCCGCATACCGCGCGATGCTACGGGCTGCCGGGCTACGCCTGTGGTATCTGCCGCCTTTACACGTTCACGTTGTAAGAAGCAGATCATACCCGAAAGAAACGATATCTGTATATTCAAGCTGTCAGTCGGTTCACGTTTACAATCTAGTATGTCGCGCTAGTATGCGGACCATCTGGATCTCGCTTAAACGATGAAGCCATTGAGGATTTGATTCTGTGAAGCCTGAAAATGTCTCTCAATTCAGGCTGATGATCTTTGTTGGTTTGAAGGTCTCATATTTTTTGATGCCGGTAACCATTCCCCTGCCGAATATCGGCGTGCGGATTGTTCCTTTCAGCCAGCATTCTTTCTTGGCCTTAACATAAGTAAAGGCGATGCATCGATGGTCATCAATACAGGCCAAGCGGCAGGCAATCGGCGTTTTGGCCGATGAAAGTGGTCGGCGGGACAGATCGCCACCGGGCAAATCGATGTCCTCAAAAAGTGCTGAAGCTGGGTCGATTGTGCCCAGGGTCAATGGTTCTGGATCAAGTTCGGCGCCACTCAGGAAACGGCCTGACAAGGCAACGCTGTTGCCGTCCGCGCGTCCTGCGTTTGCTTTCAAAAAAACAATTGGGGCCTTTTTTGATCCTTGGATTGATGTTGAAGGTAAATGCCTTGCACTGCCCATTCATGGTGAGACAATTTCGGGCGCATACCGCGACATCTTCAACACGCATGCTCGCTATATCCTCGCCGAAAAGGTCAAGCCCTGCATATAAGGCGATTCTGTTTGGCCGGCGGGTGAATTCTTCCAATGGCGAAAGCTTTGCAATGGTTTCAGTCTTATCGACAGGTGGTGGAGCAGGGGCAGTGGCTGCGGCGCCGGGCTCGGATTCTTCCGCTGTCTTCTCCATTTTATCGATTGATGGCCCCTGGTTCCTGGAAAAGGGTGCCTCATTGGCTGTGTGGTCTGCTGCCGATCGATTCAATTTATAGAGCACAATTTCATCCTGACTGAATATATGAATGTCGTCAGGTGGCGTTTTGAACATCATCTGCATGACTTCCGGCGGCGTATCAAACCGGCTCAAAACCTCAATAATGTCGGAAATTGCCAATTGCGCTCCGACAAGTGAATCGGACGAGATCTGGTGAACGCCCAGTTCACCATCGACCTTGCGCTCCCTGCCGGCGAGAAAAATATAGGAACAGGCCGAATAGCATTTTGAGGTTTTGGGAATATAGGTCGACAGGCCCTTTTGATGGATGTCATCGGCGATTATCAAGCCGGCATGCACACTGCCGCCGCCGCTGTTCAATGTTACCAGTTTCGCATCGGGGGCCGCGCGAAGCGCACGGCGAAAGTCCAGAGCCGCACCCGGCTCTATCGCGCCCTTGAGCGCGATGATTCCAGGTTCAGCATCAGTAATGGAAAACGAACCAAAGGTCTTTTCCCCGGATTGGGCTGTCGTACTGACAGCCATTGCCCAAAACAGCCCGACAATGCCTGATATGGCGCAACGCAAAAACCGATGCATACATAATCCCCACCACGGATCCATGTAACAACAGGCATGCGGGAGAGACAAGAATGGTTTTGTGACTTGTCGCAGTCTTTCAGCCGCAAATGCCTGATACAGGGCAGTAATTGCCAATTCAATGAAATGACTGCGCTTGCCCTCTTGGCTTTCCCTGCGAGGCCTGTATTAATTCCAGTTACAGAAAGGGGTAGACTGTGAGTATTCGCGATATTGTCATTTCGGGTAGTTTCAATTCACGCGATCTGGGCGGCTATCAAACACAGCAGGGAAATCTGGCCTGGAAAAAGACCTTCCGTTCCGGCAACATGGTCAATGTCGATCAGGAAGGTATTGCAACGCTGAAGCAACTTGGCGTGAACCGCGTGATTGATCTGAGAAGCCAGAAAGAAAGACAGGCCGAGCCTGATCCGTTCCGTCCTGATTATGGCATTGAACTGATTGCCATTTCGCTGTTCGATGAACTTAATCCGAAACAGCAGCCTCAGGGTTTTTCATTGCTTGAGCTTTACCTTCATGCGCTGGAAACGCACGGGGAAGCCTTTGTTGAAGTCTTGCGCAAGATTGCCGATTGCGAAAAAGCGGTTCTGTTCCATTGCACGGCAGGCAAGGATCGAACCGGTCTCATTGCAGCTCTGCTTTTGTCGCTGTCTGGCGTGAACAGGGATGACATCATCCAGGACTACGCCATGACCGCAATGCGTATCGGGCCTCTTCTGCAAAACATTGAAAAAACAGCCGCGGCCCTGAAATTGGACAAGGTTGATTTCGCGCCCATGCTGGAATGCAAGCCCGAAACCATGCAGAAGACGCTGGAATGGCTTGATGACAAGTTTGATGGCTCGGAAAATTATGTGCGCGAACATGGGCTGACCGACCGGGAGTTGCAGCTGTTGCGCGGACGCTGGCTGGCAAGCTGACAAGTATCTTTACCGTTTTCCGGGAAGGGGTGTGAAGCTCCATACCGCAGTGGATGGATCGTCTGATCATTCCGTCCATTGCATCAAGGTGAAGACTCTCCATCTGGATGTGGCGTCAGGATAATCCGGCCAGCCTGCTTTCGATGGGGCTGGAACCATGATAGAAGACGGATCATGAGCGTTTATTCTTCTGTCGCCCCCATCTATACTCCGCCAACAGAGCCATATATTTCGATCATCCATCAGGATGCGGATATTCTTGTGCTGGACAAGTCAAGCGGGCTTTTATCCGTGCCGGGACGGCATCCTGCTCTTGCCGATAGTCTGGCCACGCGGGTGCAGAAGCAGTTTCCCAAGGCGCTGATCATTCACCGGCTGGACAAGGATACATCCGGTCTGGTGCTGATGTCGCTCAATCGCAAGGCGCATGCGGCAATCGCCGCACAGTTCGAGGCGCGAGAAACCGGGAAATCCTATATTGCAGAAGTGTGGGGCCGGGTTGAGCCTGCCGAAGGCGAGATCGACCTGCCGCTTGCGCTTGATCCGGATAACAAGCCGCGTCACCGGGTGGATCATGTTCATGGCAGGCAGGCGAAAACGCGCTGGCAGGTGATCGAAAGGGGAGGGCATTCCACCCGTTTGCGCCTGTTTCCGCTGACCGGTCGTACCCACCAGTTGCGCGTCCATATGAAAGCACTCGGCCATCCCATACTGGGGGATGATTTTTATGCGGAAGGCGAAGCGCTCAGGGCTGCTAACCGCCTGTTGCTTCATGCCGAGCAATTATCATTTCGCCACCCGGATGGCCGTGCGGTAAGCTTTACCGCACCTTGTCCTTTCTGATCCATCAAGGCCGGTTCAAGGATCACGATGTCACAAAAAATCAATGCAGATGATCTGGTGGTGGATTTTGTTGGCGGCGCTGTCGGGCACCGTTTTCGCAAGGGGGAAGGCCGCGGTAATGCGCTTGCCAAAGCTGCAGGGCTTGCACGTGGTGTTACGCCGGACATTGTTGATGCAACGGCCGGTCTTGGTCGTGATGCCTTTTTGCTTGCCTCGCTTGGCTGCAAGGTGACGCTGATCGAGCGCTCGGAACGGGTTCATGCGCTTCTGGCCGATGGTATGGCGCGCGCTGCGGCAGAAGGTGGCGCCTATGCCGAAACGATTGCGCGCATGACGCTTCTTCATGGTGATTCACGCGAGCTTTTGCCGAGGCTGAAGCCACAGGTCGTGCTGGTTGATCCGATGCATCCGCCCCGCGGCAATACGGCTGAAGTCAAGAAGGAAATGCGCCAGATCCGCGCCATCGTTGGTGCAGATCCTGATGCAGAGGAGCTGATGAAGGTCGCCCTTGCATGTGCGCGATGCCGTGTTGTGCTGAAATGGCCGTTGCGCGCCGAGCCCATGGCCGGCATTCGCAAGCCCTCACATCAGATTCTGGGCAAAAGCACCCGCTATGATGTCTTTGTCAATGCCAGGATCACGCCACAGCCTGACAAGGATTGAGTGATCCTGGTAAGGGCATGTGTTAGAACGTTGCTGGCGTATTGATCCAGATCAGCGTGGTCGTGCCTTCGGCCAGATTGCGCCATGAATGCGGGCGTTTGCTTTCAAAATAAAAGCTGTCGCCCGTATGCAGTTCATAAAACTGGTCGCCATCAAGCACGATCTGAAAACTGCCGGACAGCACATAGATGAATTCCTCCCCCTCATGCTGATAGGAGCCTTCACTCGATGCGCCGGGGGCAAGGTCAAAACGGTTGCACTGCATCAGGCGATTGCCCTTGGCCAGATCATGCACCGTAACACCGGTTGAACTGGTCGGCCAGCTGGTCCACTCGCCATTGCGTACCAGCGAAGCCCTGTCCTCACCGCTTGCCTGGCCGCTCAGAATGGCAATGGTTGTGCCGAAATGCTTGGCAACGGCATGAAGTGCTGTCACCGAAAGCCCCTGCGAGGTGCGCTCGAAGGTGGAAAGCTGCGACACGGATGTGCCCGTCGCCCGCGCCACGCTCTCCAGTGTCTGGCGGGACTTTCGCCGCATTTCCCTGAGCTTTGCTCCAACCGGCATCTCGTCATCACGACGCTCGGCGGAGATGTCTGGTGAACGCGGTGCGGCTGGGGGCTGCTCTTCGGCAAGGCTTTCCCGGATCGCAACCGAATTCAGCCCCTTTTCATTGCGCAGCCACGCAATCGTCTTCAGCCTGTCCAGCAGCTCGGCATCATAAAGACGCTGGCCGGAGGGAGTGCGCACAGGCTCGATCAGACCCTGCTGTTCCCACAGCCGCAGGGTCGAAGGAGAAACGCCAAGTGCGCGCGCCGCTTCGGCGATTTTCAGATGAAAGTCCTTCATCACGCATCCAACTCGATCAGTGCGGCATTTCTCATTGCCATCTGCCGATGAGAAATGTCTGTCTTGTTGTTGTCATGCATGGCGTCCTGCTGAAAGGGGAGTGCTTTCGCAAAATGAGCCGTGTCATAAAAAATTTTCTACAGGGGCGAATATGCATGTTGCAAGTCTTTAGAAAAAATGTAGAGTTTTTGAAAGGCCAAATTGGCTGAAAATTCGTCCCGATAACATATGCCTCCTGAAGGAACACTTCCATGCAGAACTCTGAACTCGCAACCCGCCGCACTGATGCCATTTCGCGAGGCGTTGGTGTCCAGACACAAGTCTATGCCGAACGCGCTGAGAATGCAGAGGTTTGGGACGTTGAAGGTCGTCGCTATATCGACTTTGCTGCCGGTATCGCCGTGGTCAATACCGGCCACCGCCATCCGAAAGTGATCGCAGCCGTCAAGGAGCAGCTCGACCGTTTCACTCATACCTGCCATCAGGTTTTGCCTTACGAAAATTATGTCCGTCTTGCAGAACGTCTGAACAAGGCTGTTCCAGGCGATTTCAAGAAGAAGACCATTTTTGTCACCACCGGCGCTGAAGCCGTGGAAAACGCCATCAAGATCGCCCGTGCTGCCACCAACCGTTCGGCCGTCATTGCCTTCACCGGCGCTTTCCATGGCCGCACCTTCATGGGCATGACGCTGACGGGCAAGGTCATGCCATACAAGGCTGGCTTTGGCGCCATGATGCCGGATGTCTTCCACGTTCCGTTCCCGGTCGAACTGCATGGACAGACGGTTGAGGATACGCTTGCGGTTCTCGACAAGCTGTTCAAGGCCGATGTGGATCCAAGCCGCGTTGCAGCCTTCATCGTTGAGCCGGTTCAGGGCGAAGGTGGCTTCTATGAAGCACCGCGGGCCTTCATGGCCAAGCTGCGCGAAATTGCTGATAAATATGGCATTCTCCTGATCGCCGACGAAGTCCAGACCGGCTTCTCGCGTACCGGCAAGCTGTTTGCCATGGAGCATCATTCCGTTGTCGCCGACATCACCACCATGGCCAAGGGCCTTGGCGGCGGCTTCCCGATTGCCGCGGTTACTGGCCGTGCTGAACTGATGGATGCGCCGATTCCAGGCGGCCTCGGCGGCACCTATGGCGGCAGCCCGATCGGCATTGCAGCCGGCAATGCGGTTCTCGACATCATCGAGGAAGAAGGCCTCAATGAACGCGCAACCCTGCTCGGCAACCGCCTGAAGCAGCGCCTCCAGGGCCTGCGTGAAGCTGTTCCGCAGATCGCCGACATTCGCGGCCCGGGCTTCATGAATGCGGTTGAATTCAATATTCCGGGCACCAAGACGCCGAATCCGGAATTCACCAACAAGGTTCGCGAAAAGGCACAGGAAAAGGGCCTTATCCTGCTCACCTGCGGCGTATATGGTAATGTTATCCGCTTCCTTGCACCATTGACCATTCAGGACGATGTTTTTGCAGAAGCACTTGATATTCTCGAAGCATCGCTGCTCGAATGCGCCAAGGAGGCATGATTCATGATTTCCGACAAGCTTCTGTCAAAGCTCAAGGATCCGTCGCTGGCAATCGACAAGGCGTTGATTGCCGGCGAATGGGTCGCAACCAGCGAAAGCGGCAATACGTTTGACGTTACCAATCCATCGACCGGCGAAGTCATTGCGACCTTGCCGGACATGAACCGCGCTGAAACTGTACGCGCGATTGATGCCGCCCATACGGCGCAGAAGGCATGGGCCAAGAAAACCGGCAAGGAACGCGCTGGCATTCTGCGCAAGCTCTATGAGCTTCTGGTTGCCAATGCGGACGACCTTGCCGTCATCCTGACCATGGAAATGGGCAAGCCGCTGGCCGAAGCCAAGGGCGAAATCCTCTATGGTGCATCCTATGTCGAATGGTTCGCTGAGGAAGCAAAGCGCGTCTATGGCGATACCATCCCAGGCCATCAGGAAGACAAGCGCATCATCATCATCAAACAGCCAGTTGGTGTTGTTGCAGCCATCACGCCGTGGAACTTCCCGAACGCCATGCTGGCGCGTAAATTTGCTCCTGCTGTGGCCGTTGGCTGTGCCATGGTTTCGAAACCGGCTGCTGAAACGCCGCTTTCGGCATTGGCTCTGGCGCTGCTTGCCGAACGGGCAGGTCTTCCGGCCGGCATTTTCAGCGTGATCCTGTCGACCGATGCCGTTTCGGTTGGCAAGGAATTCACCGAAAATGACAAGGTGCGCAAGCTCACCTTCACCGGCTCGACCGCTGTGGGCAAGATCCTGATGCGTCAGGGGGCAGACCAGATCATGAAGCTTGGTCTGGAACTGGGCGGCAACGCGCCATTCATCGTCTTTGACGATGCCGATCTGGATGCGGCCGTTGAAGGTGCGATGGTTTCGAAATATCGCAACAATGGTCAGACCTGCGTTTGCGCCAACCGCCTTTATGTCCAGGCTGGCGTGTATGATGCCTTCGCCAGGAAACTGGCCGAGAAGGTTGCTGCCATGAAGGTTGGCGATGGTTTCGAACCGGGCGTCAATGCGGGGCCGCTGATTACCGACAAGGCGGTTGCGAAAGTTCAGGAACATATTGCGGATGCAGTTGCAAAGGGTGCGAGCATTGCAATCGGTGGCAAGCCGGATGCACGGGGCGGCCTGTTCTTCCAGCCAACGATCCTGACCGGCGTGACCTCGGACATGAAAATCGCGCGTGAGGAAACCTTTGGCCCGGTCGCGCCATTGTTCAAATTCGAGACGGAAGAAGAGGTCATCGCAATGGCCAACAATACCGAATTTGGCCTTGCGTCCTATTTCTATTCGAAGGACATTTCGAAGATTTTCCGTGTCGCGGAAGCGCTCGAATATGGCATGGTCGGCATCAATACCGGCCTGATTTCGACGGAAGTGGCGCCGTTCGGCGGCATCAAGCAGTCCGGCCTTGGTCGTGAAGGCTCCAAATATGGAATCGACGACTATCTGGAAATCAAATATCTCTGCCTGTCGGTCTGACGGGAAATCAACCCGCCGCTTGCAAGAGCGGCGGGTTTTTTAATGCTTCTGTTGGCCGACCCGGTTCCTTGAACTGCAGAGGAAGAATGCCATGACAGCGCAAGATCTCGTGATCCGTCCGATTGAGCCGCAGGACAAGGCCGAATGGCGTCGCCTGTGGACGGCTTATCTGGATTTCTATGAAACGACTGTTCCGGAAGAAGTTTATGAAGAAACATTCCGTCGACTCATCGGTGAGGGTGAATTCGAGCCAAATGGCTTTCTTGCCCTGAAAGGCGGCAAGCCTGTCGGTCTGGTTCATTATATCCAGCATCGCCATTGCTGGATGACGCAGAATGCCTGTTATCTGCAGGATCTTTATGCCGATCCGGAGGTGCGTGGCATCGGGATTGGCCGCGCCCTGATCGAGGCCGTCTATAAAAGGGCCGATGAACTGGGGCTTGGCCGCGTCTATTGGCTGACACAGGAGCACAATGCGACAGCACGGCGGCTTTATGACCGCATTGCCCACAATACCAATTTCATTCGTTACATGCGCTGAATTTGCAGATGGGGCTGAGGATGAGGATGGGCTAATTCAGATTTTCAAGGAAAGTCTGAATTGCCTTGACCATTGCTTTCCGTCGTTCCGGACGGAAAACCGGTTGCTGCCTTTCCTGAAACTGCTCTGAAATTACATTCTCCATTCACATGGGACCCCAACCATGCGATTATTTATTTAATGGATTTCGATTGGCATTGACGCATGAAATGATCATATAACTATATCTGGCAGATATTCATCCAGCTTCGGATGCATATTCATGTTGCATTAAGTACTTAAATGCAACTATTGATCGCACGCTGATGATGCCAGATGGGTTTTACCAGAGGCCTGAATATGGTTCTGTCAGGAAGTGCGGGGTATCCTGATTTATTTTGTTATGTGTGATGGCAGAAACAAGATGACGTGGATGAACTGGGTAAAACAATTTATCGTCGGAATCTGCCTTTTTGTTGGGCTTTTGGCTGGTTCTGTTGGCCATGCAGGCCAACTGGACAAGCCAAAAGGCAAGGTTATCCTGCGTGTTGACGGGAAGATTACCAATACCAATAATGGCTCAGTGGCTGAATTTGACCGGCAAGGTCTGGAAGCCTTGGGCATGACCAGCATTACAACCAAGACGCCATGGCATAATAACGCAATCAAATTTGAGGGCGTTTCGCTACAAAAGCTCATGGAGGTGGTTGGCGCACAAGGGACAAGCGTCAAGGTCATCGCCCTGAATGACTATGTTGCGCCCATTCCGTTTGATGATTTCAAGCGTTTTGATCCAATCATTGCGCTCAAGCGTGATGGCGAATACATGACAGTCCGTGACAAGGGGCCATTATTTATCGTCTATCCTTATGACAAGGATCTGCAACTGCAGAATCAAACCTATTACACACGTTCTGTCTGGCAACTGCGCAAGCTGACCGTGGAATAGAGGCATAGTTTGAAACGCGTTTTAAGCGCCATCATCGTTTGCCTGATCATCGCTACGGCATATATCGCCTATGTCATAGCGGAGCGGCAAACCTCTCTGCAAAAAGTTGCCACTTACAATGATTCCTGGACGGTCTCGCAGACAGTGGCCGAGTTTCTGCGCCTTGAACATCGGCTTGGTGCCCTGGCGCTCGGCATTGCCGATGTCAGCAGGGAAGAAGTACGGCTGCGCATCGATTTCATGATCAGCCGTTTTGAAAATCTGGAGCAGGGCAGGCTTGGCGCATTCATTGCCGAGGATCCGGAACGTCGTGCGCTGATTGCGCAGCTGAAGTCACTGATCATGGAACTCGATAACAAATTCGATTCCATGACGACTGAAGATATCAAGGCATTTCTGCATCGTTCAAGCGAGCTGGACTCGCCGATGGTCACGCTCTCATCAATCTCAGTTCTCAATGATGTCAGCCTGATCCAGGCAACGCAAAATGAAATCCGGCGCTTGCATCATGTTTATACCGCGCTTTCCTTTGGCTTTGTCCTGAGCTCCATCACGCTGATAGCCCTGTTGCGCCGCCACAATATTCTGCTTGATCGCACGCGCGACAGCCTGCAATCGATGACGGCTGATCTGCAGCATGCCTCGGAGCAGCTGAAACAGCAAAATTACCGCCTTGAGCATGAGGCCCATCATGATGCGCTGACCGGGCTGCCAAACCGCGTCATGTTTCGTGAAAATCTGACCTTGCGTCTTGAGGACATGATGAAATCCGGCAAGCAGGCAGCCATTTTTCTGCTTGATCTGGATAATTTCAAGGATGTCAATGATACGCTGGGGCATGATGCCGGCGATGCGCTGCTGCAGGAAGTCTCGCGCCGCCTTACCGAATTCAATCGTAATGACAATATGGTCTGCCGTCTTGGTGGCGATGAATTTGTGATCGTGACATCCAACATGACCATGGCCGATAGCAAGCTTTTCGCTGATCGGCTGCTGACGGTGATCGGCAAGCCATACAGGATTGGCGGTTATACACACGACATCGGCACCTGTATCGGCATTGCGCTGTCAACGCCCAATATAGATCCCGAAACCATGTTCAAGCATGCGGATCTTGCACTTTATGAGGCCAAGGCGATGGGGGCAAATCATGCCTGCATCTTCCAGCCAGAAATGCTGCAGCGCCTGCAGGAGAAGAAGGCTTTTGAGGCGGATTTGCAGGTAGCCATGCAGAACAATGAAATGGAGGTCTATTATCAGCCGCAGGTCATGGCCGATACGGGTGAAATCTGCGGTTATGAGGCGCTGTTGCGCTGGACGCATCCTGTGCGCGGAATGGTGTCGCCGGCCGAATTCATTCCGGTCGCAGAACGCATCGGGATGATTGTGACATTGGGTGAATGGGTGCTGCGCCAGGCCTGCATGGAAGCGGCAAGCTGGACAAAACCGCTTACCATTGCAGTCAATCTCTCACCGGTTCAGTTCCGCCATATCGACCTGATTAGCAGTGTCGAGGCCGTGCTGAAAGAGACCGGCCTTGATCCCCATCGTCTGGAGCTTGAAATTACGGAATCCGTGCTTCTGGATGATAATCAGCACACGCTTGAACTGCTTCAGGCACTGAAAAGGCTTGGCATCAAGATCACCATGGATGATTTTGGTACGGGTTACTCTTCGCTCGCCAATATGAGTGCTTTCCCCTACGACAAGATCAAGATTGATCGCTCTTTCATCAGCCAGCTTGTCGGACGGGCGGATATACAGGCCATTGTCGGCTTTATCATTGGCGTTGGACGCACGCTCGGCATGGTTACAATCGCGGAAGGCGTGGAAACGGAAGAACAATATGCGCAGCTCAAGCTGCTTGGCTGTGACCAGCTGCAAGGTTTCCTGCTGGGATGTCCAGCGCCCGCATCGCAGTTGCAGGCCTTGCACGGCGATTCTTCAGTCCATTCCGCACAGTCTGAGCAGCCACAATCAATTTGCCACAATCATCATTGATTGTGCATCGCTTCAGTGATCGGCATGGGCCGGTCGATTTCTCTTTGTCATGGCGATTGTGCAATGCCATCCGGTTTCAGATTTCAGCTTGAACGATTGCTTGCCGCGGCAGGCCTGCTGCATTTGGCCTTGTTCATTGCCCCTTCGGCGCAAGCGGAGATATGCGCGGCGCAAGACTTCAGTGGTGCGCAATATATTGTGTGCGATGTGTCGCCTGAGCAGCGCCCACAATTGCAGCTGTTCTGGAAGGATGAGAATGGCGAAGCCTATCGCAATTTTTCCAGACTGGCTTCTGCGCTGCAACAGTCTGGCAAAAGTCTCATCCTTGCATTCAATGCCGGCATGTATGAGACGGATTTTGCTCCCATCGGTCTTTACGTTGAAAATGGCAAGGTTTTGCGTTCGGTCAAGACACCCGACCCGCCCAAGGGCAAGGGGCCTGTTGCAAACTTTTTCAAGAAACCGAATGGCGTTTTCTTTCTGAACGAGAAGGAAGCGGCCATTGTCCCGACCAGGACCTATCTGAAGATGCAGCCCAAGGCCCGTCTTGCCACACAATCCGGCCCGATGCTGGTCATTGACGGCCGTATCAATCCGATCTTCATTCAAGGCTCTTCCGACCGCACCCATCGCAGTGGTGTCGGCATATGCGAAGGCAATCTGATCCGCTTTGCCATCAGCATGGGCAGCGTCAATTTCCATGATTTTGCGCAGCTGTTTCGGGACCATCTGCACTGCCGCAATGCGCTGTTTCTCGATGGCGGGGGAGGAGCCGGATTTTATTCGCCAGCATTGCAGCGCAATGATTTTTCCTGGCATGGCGGCTATGGTCCCATGTTTGGTCTTGTGGAGGACGCACGGGAAAAGCCGCAGGATTAGGATTGGCTGCAGGATGTATGGTGCCTGTTGGTCTGACTAGGCAAACACCTGACATTGATCGTCACCAGAACAATCAGCCGCCATGAGCCAGCCATATGTAAGCCAAAGTGAGTAGAAGACGGAAAGCCGCCCGATCATCAGGCGGCTTCAAGGCCGGGGACCGGCATGGCAAGCCGCAGTTCGAGGCTATTCCTTTTCCATTCTGGACAATTGATTGACCGTTCGTTTGGGACGGTCATCGACATGCAGCTGGAAAATATCCGGGCGTCCATAATGGCCGGTGACATCAAAGTCGAATTTACCGCGCGCAATTTCGGCAAGGTCGATATCAGCATAGAGGATCGTCTCGCCACTGAAATCGGGCCCTGCAAGAACCTTGCCCAGCGGGCTGATGATGGCGCTGCCGCCGCGCATCATGACCGTGGCCGGATCATCGCCCAGAGCAGATTCGTGATCAGCCGGATAGGCACCACGCGTAATATACTGGCAGGCGGTGAGTACGAAGCAGCGCCCTTCAAGGGCGATATGCTGCATGGAGGGCAGCCATGTATCCCGGTCATCGGCTGTAGGCGCACAATAGATGTTGATGCCTTGCGAATACATATGCATGCGCAGCATCGGCATGTAGTTTTCCCAGCAGATGACAGCGCCGACGCGCCCCAATGGCGATCTCAAAAAGCCGCTCTAGAGCATTTCACTTTTTGATGGAACCATATCCAGCACTGGCGAAGTAGTTTAAGCATTCGCCAGGCTGGATTGTCTGAATG
>NZ_JBHSEL010000029.1:0-18147 GCF_042653845.1 Daeguia caeni
CTCCCAACTAGCCAGTAGTTTGAATCATATTTTAATCGAAAGAGGAATCCCTTTCGATTCCATCAAAATGTGAGTTGCTCTAGGCCGCAGACTCATTACGCGTGGCACCAGATTCGCAGTCTGACCAGTTTGACGGCAACGAGGAAGTTCCTGGGATCTTTGCCCTATCGGGTGGTGATCCCGGGAACTGTTTGATCCTGCTGAAGAGACGTTCGACCAGATTGCGCTGGCGATAAACCCTGGCGGAAAAGGGAAAGAAGCCCTTGCGCTTGCCGGGATATTGGCCCAGGTCTATTCTTCCCGGCCAAGGCCCGAATGACATCGCTGCCATAGACCTTGTCGGCCAGCAGGGTCGCGCGTCCTCAATGTGTCCCAAGCAAGGCTTCGGCTTCGACACTGTCGTGGGCCTAGCCTGCAGTCAGACGCAGGTGACACGGGATGACCTTCCGCATCGACGAGCACGTGGATCTTGCTGGTGAGGCCCCACGGGAGCGTCCCATGCCGCATCACGAGAGCCCCTTTTCCCGGGCCCCATGCTGGTGAACACGGACACAGGTCGAGGCGATCATGATGATGTCGCCATCATAGGCCTTGGAGACTTCCTCCATGAGCCGGCCCCAGGCGCCCGCCTTGCGCCAACGAACAAAGCGGTTGTAGCAGGTGGTCGGCGGGCCGTAGTGCCCGGGGATTTCCGCCCACGACGGGCCTGTCCGGAAGCGCCAGAGAATGCCATTCAACACCCGGNTGATCGACCATTCATGGTCTATCAACTCGTACCGTCGCCGTGCCATCGCCCTCCATCGCTGGGGGGCTTTGAAACACAGCCTGGACGAATGGGAAGACCATTTATGAGTTTACAGCCCAGGCTTGAGGCATCAATAAGCTGCGCGGCCACCCGAGGCATCAAACACGGCACCCGTTGCAAAGCTGCATTCTTCCGATGCCGCCCACAGTATCTGTGCGGCGACTTCATCCACCGTACCCGGACGATTGAGCGGGATTTTTGACGCCGAAAGCGCAATCGCCTCTTCCGACATTTCCTTGAGCAATTCCGTGCGTACCAGCCCCGGCGTGACGCAATTGACCAGAATGCCGGAGCCTGCAAGCTCAAGGCCAAGCGCCTTTGTCATGCCGATCACGCCAGCCTTGGCCGCCGAATAGCCAGCCATGAACGGATTGCCCTGCTTGCCGGCAATGGAAGCAATGGAAACTATACGGCCATAGCCATTGGCTCTCATCAACGGAATGACCGCACGGCTGCACAGGAAAACACTGTCGAGATTGATGTCGATCACCCGCTTCCATTCGGCAAGCGAAAATTCTTCCATCGGCTTGGTTGGGCCGGTAACCCCTGCCGCATTGATCAGAATGTCGATCTTGCCCGTCAATGCCAGTGTTTCTCTTGCCGCCTGTTCAACGGCCGTCTCGGACGTCACGTCAAGCAGCGAATAATGAAAATCGTCCGGTTTGCTTGGGAATGTTCCGTCAGAGACTTCAGGCGCACGCATATCCCAGATCGCAACCCGCGCGCCAGAAGCAAGCAGCCGATCCGCCACGGCACGACCGATACCACGCGCACCGCCGGTAACGATTGCAGTGCGATTACGAAAATCAAATGAAATCATGGGAAACTTTCTGTCCGTCTGTGAATGGAGGGCGGCAGACTGCCCCCCTCCTGATGCACAATTACAGTTTGCAGGCCGGGTCAGCGTTTGGCATTGCCACGTCAGCATCGACCTGGACCTGAATGGTCGGACGCAGGACGCCATCCACTTCCTGAACCTGACCAAAGAAGTTGCCACGTATCAGCTGATGGTCTTCCGGACGCATCTTGACCTTGCCGACAATGGTATCGACTTCAATATCATTCAGTGCTTCGGCAATGTCCTCAGGCGCAATGCTGTCTGCCTTGTCGATGGCAGCAAACAGAACCTGCATGCCAAGATAGGTTTCGCCTTCGAAATTTGCCGGCCAGGTGCCCGGATATTTCTTCGACCATGCATCGACCAGTGACTTGTTTTCAGGCGTATCAAGTGTCGCCGAATAGTTGATGATGCCGTAAATATCCTTGGAGACATCCCCCAGCGTCTTGACCGTATTGTCGGTCACAAAGCTGACGCCTGCGACCTTCATCTTGTCAAGCAAGCCGAACTGCTTGGCCTGCTGGGCAAAGTTGATGGCATCACGACCAGCCAGCGCAACCCACAGACCTTCAGCACCTGAATCCTGGATCTTCTGGATATACGGGGCAAAGTCATTGGTGCCGAGACCGGCATAGCCTTCGGTCATGATCTGTCCGCCAAGGCCCTCAGCCGTCTTGGTAAAGCTGGCACCCGAATTGCGCCCCCATGCGGTGTCGGAACCCATGATCGCCCATTTCTTTTCCGGCTGTTCTTTCAGCCACGTGCCAACCGTCGCAGCATCGGCATAGTCCGGAATATTGACGCGGAAATAGCGCGGGCTGCATTCAGCGCCCGTCAGCGCATCAGCCTTGGAAATCGTGCCGACCATCACGGCATCCCAGCGTTCCAGCATCGGCGCAATGCCCAAAGCCTCGCCCGATGCAATCGAGCCAGTCAGGATGTTGTAGCCGTCATTGACGAGCTTTTCCGCCTGCTGACGGGCAATATCGGCCTTGGCCTGCGTGTCGAGATACTGAACCTCAACCTTGCGGCCATCAATGCCGCCCTTGGCATTGACTTCCTCAACGGCAAGATCGACGGCGCGGCGCACCTGTTCGCCAAGATCGCCATAAGCACCGGTGAGCGCCGTGGCGACACCGATGCGCACCGGATCTTCCGCCTGTGCGGATACAGCGCCAAACATCAGGCCCGCCAGAGCAACACCTGCCAAAAGTTTCATTTTCCTGTTCATGGTCTTTCCTCCCAAACGGCAAAATGCCAGTCTTCAAACAGAGACATGTGATTTGAGTTCTTCATTGCTGAGATCGGCCAGACGGCCCTGATCAACAACCGTTCCCTTCGACATGACGTAGTACCGGTCTCCCACGGCACGGATCAGGCCGAAATTCTGTTCAATCAGCAAAATTGCGGTGCCCTGTTCGGCAAGCCGCACCAGCGATTCACCAAGCTCATCCACGATCACCGGCGCCAGACCTTCGCTCGGCTCGTCAAGGATCAGAAGATCCGGATTGGACATGAGCGCGCGGCCTATCGCCAGCATCTGCTGCTGCCCACCGCTCATCGCCGTACCCAATCCGTCGGCGCGCTCGCGCAGGATCGGATACATGTCGAAAACCGCTTCCATATTCCACGGGCCCGGACGATCGGGAGCGGAGCCCAGAATGAGATTTTCGCGCACGGTAAGACCCGGCACGATGCGCCGTCCCTGCGGCACGATGGAAATGCCGCTGCGCGCCGCATTATAGGCACGGATCGGATTCTGCTTGCGCCCCATGAAGGAGATGGCGCCCTGCGTGAGCCGTGCTGCGCCAATGCAGCTGTTGACCACCGTGGTCTTGCCCACACCGTTGCGGCCGATGAGAGCCACCCGCTCACCGCGTTCAATCTTCAACGACACGCCGTGCAGCACACGCGCGGAACCATAGGCTGAATAAACATTGTCGAGTTCGAGCAGCGTCATGCAAATGTGCTCCCCAGATATGCGCGGATGACTTCAGGATTGGAACGCACCTCATCGGGCAGGCCTTCCGTCAGCACTTCGCCGAGATGCAGCACCGTCAATCGGTCGCAGATGGCAAAGATGACCTCCATATCGTGCTCGACCAAAAGCACCGTCAGTTGCCAGCGTTCGGCCAGAGAGCGCAGATGCCGTGCAAGAGAAAGCGACTCCTCAATCGTCAGCCCCGCAGCCGGTTCATCGAGCAGCAGCACTTTCGGACGCCCGACCAGCGCCAGCGCCAGATCCACCCGGCGTTGATCACCATAGGACACATCCGAGGCTGGACGATCAGCAATGGCCGACAGCGACAGTTCTTCGAGAATCTCCTCACTGTTGTTCATCTCGGCGCGACGGGCTGCCAGCTCCACCTGCTGACGAATGGTGAGTTCCGGGAAGATGTTCGTCTTCTGGAAGGAGCGTGACAGGCCCGCAATACGGCGTTCGCGCTCCGAAAAGCCGGAAATATCCTGCCCATCCAGCTTGACCACGCCTTGCGGATTGCGCCCACGGCCGGTGAGCACATCCATGCAGGTGGACTTGCCCGCCCCGTTCGAGCCGATCAGCCCGCGGATTTCTCCCTTTTTCAGGCGGAAACTGACATTGTTGAGCGCGGTGAAGCCACCATAACGCCGGGTCAGGCCGGTTGCTTCGAGCATATAGGTCTCAGACATTGCGGCCTCCCTTTTGCTTGGCGAACAGACGGGTGAAGGCACCACTGACGCCATTGGGCAGCAACAGGACAACGGCGATCAGCACGAGGCCGACAATCATCTGCCAATGGGTGGTGTAATTGCCGGCAACGTCGCGCAGGATGACGAAGATGAAAGCGCCAAGTGCCGGCCCCCAGACGGAGCGCGTGCCACCAATGATGGCGATGATCAACGCCTCACCAGACAGGCTCCAATGCAGAAGGCCCGGCGTGACATAGCCATTGTAGAGCGCAAAGAACGTACCGCCGATGGCCGCAATCAAAGCGGAAATCGCAATGATGATTGCCCGTGGCATCAGGGTGCGATAGCCGATGAAACGCGCGCGCTCCTCATTGTTTTTGATGGCAAGCGTCAGCGTGCCGAAATGCGAGCGCGTGAGAAAGAACAGCGCAATCACGATCAGCACCAGCCCCGTCCAGCTGACGAGAAACATCGTGTCAGCCTTTTGGAAGAAGCTGAGCTTCACGCCAAAGATCTCGCGCGGCAGACGCAGGCGCAGACCATCCTCACCATTGGCGATTTCGCGCCAGCGCATCATCAGTTCATAAAGCGCCTGGGCAATGGCAAGGCTGAGCATGGAAAAGGCGACACCCGATGTGCGCAACAGCACGAAAGACAAGGAGAAGGCTGCAATGGCAACAAGAATCGGAGCCGACAGGATAATCACCTCGCCGGGCAAGGCGGTATAGACGCTCATCAAGGCAATCAGATAAGCCGCCCCGCCATAGAAGGCGGCATGGCCAAAACTGCTGAAGCCGCCCTGACGCACCAGAAAACCAACACCCGTTGCCAGAATGGCCGTGGTCGTGGCCGAGGTGAGCAGCGACAGGATATTGCGCGGCAGGCCGATGAACGGCAGCACAAAGCCAAGCACGGCAACCACAAGGCCAAGCACCAGCATGGGTGCATTGAGACTGCCCGCACGTACGGCAGTTGCCGAAGGTGAAGCGGTGGAAAGCGTGGAAATCTGGCTCATGCGTGTGACCTCGCAAAACCGGATGGCTTCCAGATCAGGACAGCAACCATCAGCAGAAGCGGCAGCATCGAGGCGACATTGGGCAGATAGACAATGCCCATATTGTGCACCTGCCCAATGATCAGCGCGGCAATGAAGGCGCCGGCAAAGGATCCAAGGCCGCCCGTGACCACCACGATGAAACTTTCAATGAGAATTGTTGCGCCCATGGAAGGCGAAAGTGCCAGAAGCGGCGAGGCAATCACGCCGGAAAGACCAGCCAATGCCGTGCCAAGGCCAACGACTGCGAGGCTGAGGCGTTCCGTATCAACGCCCTGCATGCCGGTGGTCAGCGCATCGACGCTTGATGCACGGACATAAAGTCCGGCGCGGCTGTAGCGCAGCCACAGCGTGAGACCTGCAGCAACCGCAACCGCAACCGCAATCACCAGCAGGCGGTAGACGGGGAAGGACGTGTCACCAAGCTGGATCGTGCCATCGAATGGATAGGGCGCTGGCGTGGAGATGGAATCCATACCCCAGATCATGTGCACGACATCTTCAAACACCAGCAGAATGCCGAATGTCACCAGCACCGTCACCATGTGATCGGCATTTTGCAGCGGGCGGAACACCATATGGTCGAGCGCAACGCCAATGGCGGCAAGAATGACGATTGCCGCAGCAAGGCCGACCCAGAAGCCGAACATGGTCGCCACGGCATAGCCTGTATAGGCGCCAAGCATGTAGAAACCGCCGTGAGCGAAGTTGACGACGCGGCGCAGGCCGAAGATCAATACAAGGCCAACCGAAACAATATAGAGCAGGCCGCCATAGACCAGCCCGTTGAGGATCTGAATCAGCATCGGCTCCTCCCAGATCGAAACGCCTGCAACAGGCGTTGGCTGTCACGATAAGTCATGTTTCTCCTCCGGCATTTCCGTATTGCGCGTGGCGGGATGACCGCTTGCGCGCATGCTCTGTCTTGCGTCCCGAAAGGGGCGCGAAATTCTCATTGCTCCCAGGACTTCAATGCGCATTCCCCAGTGCGTTTTTCACCGCACGCCATGCGAACACTACTGCAGGCCCAAGCGTGGTGCCGGGCCCCGGATAGGAATCGCCCATGATCGAGGCCATGTCGTTGCCGCAGGCATAAAGGCCGGGGATCGGATGCTCATCCATGTCAACAACACGCCCATCCTCATCGGTCGAAATGCCGGCGCTGCAGGCAATTTCCGCCGGCCACACCTGCACGGCACAGAGATCACGCAGCGCAATCGGTGCAACACATGGATTTGGCTTGACCGTCGGATCACCATTGAAGCGGTTCAGCGCCGAATGACCACGATGGAAGTCTTCATCCACCCCGCGCGCGGCCTGTTCATTGTAGCGCTCAAGCGTTGCGCGCAGCGCCTTGGCATCAACCCCGATCCTTGCTGCAAGCTCTTCCGGACTATTGGCTTCCACCAGATAGCCGTCCTGAACAAAGCGGCGCAGATTGGTCGTGCCCGGATAAATATTGCCAAGACCATATTTGCGGATGAAATCGCGATTGCAGACAAGCCAGGCGGGGATCGCCTTGCCGTCGCCAGAGCGATACATTGCCTCGACAAAATCATGATAGGAAACAGCCTCGTTGCAGAAGCGCTTGCCATCCTGATTGACGGCAATCACACCCGGCTTGGCGCGATCAAGCGACAGATGCGGGAAAAGGCCCTGAGAGCCATCAGCGCGCTTCGTCACCGAAACCGGCGTCCAGAAACCGCCATTGCCGTTTTCCTGCTCATTGATGCGCGCTCCGAGCGCTTCGGCAGCCGTTACTCCCTCGCCCTGATTGGCCGCATTAGCGAGCGAAAATTGCGGCGTCGGCTTGGGCATCAGCCGTTCGCGGTAAGCCTTGTTATGGGCAAAGCCACCCGTTGCCAGAATGACGCCACGGCGTGCTGCAATGATTTCCCTGCCATTGGGCCCGTTCAGGCTTGCCCCCGTCACACGGCCGTTTTCATAAATCAGCCTGTCGAGGCTTGTATTGAATTGCGGACGCACGCCAAGCTGCAACAGCGTGTGATACATGCGCCCCACCAGCGCATTGCCCATGACAAGACGTGTGCCGCGTGAATAGCGCAGCCGGTCGGTGAGATAACGCAGGAAAAGGCCAGCCGAATAGATGAAATTGGAGATGGACCTGTAGCGCCCGATCAGGCGCGGAATATCCATCTTGCCAACCATCATGCCGCCAAAGACCATGAATTCCTTGATCGGCGGGCGAACGCGTTCAAACTCCTTACCCAATACGCGGCCATCAAAGGGGGCTGGCACAATGGCGCGGCCGCGGATCGCCGCACCCGGTTTTGCGTGATAATCGGGATGTTCGCCGCAAGGCAGAAACTTAACATCCGTATTATTGTGCAGAAAATCAATCGCCTCCACGCCGCTTTCCATATAGGCGGCGCGCTGGCGATCCGTGCGCGGCGTATGAATGGCAATCAGATCAGCCAGATAGGAAGAAGCCTCGGCAATGCTGTCCTTGTCACCAATGGCCTTGCCCTGGCTGTTTTCCGGGATCCACAGCGTTCCGGCCGACGTGGCCGCCGTGCCGCCAACCTGATCGGTCTTTTCAACGAGCAGGACATCCAGCCCCTTCATCTTGGCAAAAATGGTTGCCGCCATGCCAGCCGGGCCTGCGCCGATCACCAGAAGATCAACGGTACGGGAGGCTTTTTGCGTTGTAGTTGAATTGGTCATCTGTTGCATCGTTCAAACCGCTTCCGTTCAAACCGCTTCCATGAGCGATGCGCGCGCCAGAGTGGCGGCGGTTTCGCCTGCTATCATTCCGAATGTGGCTGATTTCGACAGACCGCCGGAATATCCGCTGCGGCTGAAACCTTCGAGACCGCCGGTACATGCACCAACAGCCAGAAGACCAGGGATCGGTCTGTCATCCTGATCCAGAACCTGTGCTGCCGCATTGGTGAGAATGCCGCCCATCGTATAGGTAATGCCGGCACAAAGCGGCAGAGCATGGAACGGCCCCTGACGAATGGCATGCGGCTTGTAGGCCGGATTGCTGCGGTGAGGTGAAAATGCCGTTTTGCCTTCAACCGCAGCATTCCAGCTTTCGACCGAAGCCTTGAGCACATCCGGCCCAAGGCCGATCTTGTCTGCAAGTGCTTCCAGCGTCGGCGCGGAAATCAGCTTGCCGCCAGCCTTGATGAGATAGGGATTGGCGGGCAGAAGCCAGTCACGCCCCGGGCCCTGCCAGATCGCCTCGTCAAACACGACATGGCAACCATGCGGATCGGCAAGACGCGCCATTGCATTGGTGACATGCACGCCGCCCAGGCTTTCGTCACAGAAGCGCTTGCCTTCCGCATTGATGAGAAGCGCTGAAACACACAGCGAATCGAGCACCGGATAGGGCCAGAAGCGGCCATCGGTCATGGCATCGCGATACTGGATATGGCCATAGAAGGTACCCATGCCGACCAGCTTGGCACCGGCTTCCTCGGCCATGAGAAGGCCATAGCCCAGACCCGTTTCGGCATTGCGCATGAGCAGCCGTTCCGGCGCGGGCGAAATATATTTGCCAACCAGCGCCCGGTTACCCTGAAAGCCGCCATCGCAAATGGCAACCACTGGCGCATCAAACCGCTCCGTCCTGCCATTGCGCTCGACTTCCAGCCCGCGGACGCAGCCATTTTTCATGATCAATCTGCGCGCCGTAACACCCTGATCGAATGTCACACCCAGATCACGCAAACGCTGGTTCAGCGTGCGCAGCATGACATCGCCGGCACGCCAGCGCCAGTTAAGCCCCGTATTGCGCACGCCGGGAGGGGCAAGCGAATGCTGGCGCAATCCATCCGGCCCGACCCGGATCAGACCAACGCCCTGCGCGCGCAGCCAGGCAATGGCGCGCTTTGCGTTGCGCGCCAGCGTTGCCGCAAGCGCCGGATTGCCTTCGCCACCCGTCACACGGGCAAGACGTTCGATGATGTCTTCCGGGCTTGAGCCCATATCGTCCATGCCGATATGGAACAGCCCGCCCGTATAGCGACTGTTGCACAGATAATGCTGGCCGGTGCCGCGCTCGAATACACGGACATGCAGGCCAAGCTCTGCCGCACGGATGGCAGTGCTCATCCCGGCCAGCCCACCGCCCACAACCAGCAAATCATGGGATATGGCGTTTGCACCCATCAGCCTGTCCTCAACGCGGCATCAATGTGTCGGACAGGATCCGCAACACTTCGACATAGCTGCGCAGGATGAGCCAAAGCCCTGTGCCCACCACGATGGCAAACGCCATCCAGACCCATGAAAAGCCGGATGCAAGCCCCCAGAAGCCCAGAAGGACAGGGATGAGCGCAGCAAGCACGGCCAGAAGATCGCCCTTGGCAACAAGAAAGCGGATGGTCGGATAAACAGGAGGCTGGTTCGACATCGACATAATGGCCTCTTCAATCTCGTGGGTTAAGCTTTTTCGTTCTTCACCGCCGACTGGGCAGCAAGACGTCCCGAGGTGAAAGCCCAGGCCAGATGGTGGCCATGGCCTTCCAAAAGCAGACCGCCCTGCCCGGCGGATCCGGCGGCATAAAGCCCCGGCACAACCGAGCCATCCGCGCGAATGACCTGATGCCTGGTATTGACCGTCAGGCCGCCATCGGTGAGGATGATCCAGCTCTTGACCGGCCCCAGCGCATGGAAGGGGCCCTTGCGTACCGATGGACGGCCGGCAGCGCGCGCCTCTGCATCATGCTTGCGGATTTCGGCTTCAAGCGTTGCGGCAGGCACGCCGATCTTTTCGGCAAGACCGGCAATCGTCGGCGCGGTTGAATAAAGATCAGGTCGTGTGCGCTTGTAATCCGGCAGATAGGCATAGGCGACACCCGGTGCCGTCGAGATAAAGTACGGCCAGGCGCTGAATTTCCTTGCCACCTCATCGTCAAACACGATGAAGGCCTGCTTGCCCGGCTGCTGGCCGAATGCATAATTCGGCTTGTCCAGCTCATCGGCGAACCGCCTGCCCTCACGATTGACCAGAATGGCCCCTTCACGGAACATGGTTGGTTCCGGCGAAAGATAGGTCGTCACGAAGGACAGGATGAACGGGCGTAAGATCCATGATGGCATGGTGTTGAGCGACCAGCGCATCAGCCGGGTAAACCATGGCCACGGCGGCAGTTTTTGCAGGAAATTCGGCTTCGGTGGCGGCATGAAGCGCAGGTTTGGCCCATAGACTACCTGACCATATTTGATCTCGGCGCCCAATGCCTCGCCCATGCGCTGGCCATCGCCCGTATTGGTGGTGTTGACGCCGTCAATATCGCGCACCGGCGGGTTGAACCGGCCCTTCCATTCCGGACTTGAAGAATAGTCGCCGGAAGCCAGAATGACCGCCTTGCGTGCGCGCAGCACCTTGCCGCCATTCTTCAGCTCAACGCCAATGACGCGCTCGCCTTCGAGGACAAGATCCTTCACTTCCGAATTGACGCGGATATCAACACCGACGCGGCGCGCTTCACGTTCAAGGAAATAAATATAGGCGCGCGAGTTCGGCAGGATATTGTGCATGCGCGGCAGGCGATGCGGCGGCTCGGGCATCGGGCCGTAGAAGGTGACGCCCAGGCTTTCGAGCCATGCCACGCTGTCGGCAACATTCTCGACCAGAATGCGACGCAATTCCTCATTGTCGTCCTTGGCAAGCTCAGGCGCAAATTTCGGCATATCCTCGAAATGCCATTGCGGATTGTCGACAATGCCTGCCTTTTTCTGCAGGCGCGTGCCGGTCGCAGTGATCGAGCCGATGGACAGTCCCGTGCTGCCGCGCACTTCCGTGTGTTTTTCAAGCAGAATGACACTTGCACCAGCCTTGCGGGCGAAGATCGCGGCTGTCAGGCCGGAGCCACCGCCGCCGACAACAATAATGTCGGCATCTGGAACCTTGGGGGATGTATTCATTTCAGTCTCCGGAAATCTGGCGCGTCACTCGCCAGCAGTGAGATCAATGCCCGCCTCAAGCGAAATGCGTCGCGCAGCACCGGCCGCAAGGAAGCCACCGTCAATGGCAATGTCTTCGCCGGTAATGTAGCCAGCCTCATCGCTGAGAAGGAAAAGCACGAGATTTGCCGCTTCCTGCAAGGAACCAAAACGGCCAAGCGGCGTGGCGCGGCGCCAAGGCTCAAGATGGCTGCCGCCAGCATTAAGCCCCGTCACGATAATGCCGGGGCAAATCGCATTGACGCGGATATTCCAGTCGACATATTCGGCTGCCGCCGTGCGGGTAAGCCCCAGCACACCGGCCTTCGACGCCGTATAGCCCGGATCATTATGGCCAACATGCGAGGCGACCGAGGCCATGTTCACCACCGCGCCGCCGCCCGCATCACGAATGGCCGGGCAGACATGTTTCATGCCAAGAAACACGCCGGTCAGATTGACGCCAATGATGCGCTGCCATTTTTCAAGGGATGTTCCCGTAATGCCCGTGCGGTTGACGATGCCGGCATTGTTGACAAGGCTGGTGATGCGGCCATGACGCGCAACGACCGCCCTGACCAGTTCGCGCCAGCCTTCCTCGCTCGTGACATCCAGATGATGATAGTGAACCTGACGCCCCGCGGCCTGAAGCTCGGCTGCCAGCGCCTCGCCTTCGCTGTCGAGCACATCAGCAATTGCAACCGCGGCACCTTCCTCGCTCAGCCGGCGCACATCAGCCTCGCCAACCCCGCGCGCTCCTCCGGTTACGATCACCACCTTGTCTTTCATGCGCCCCATTTTGCTTCCTTAACTCCAAGCATTTTGCCCATCCTGTTGATGGGACTGGAACTTCGATAAAACTCAGCATACAACATATCTGAACACATCAATCGAAACAGGCTTTACAGAAACCATGTCCATTGAAGAGCTTTACGCCCGTCCCGCACATCTCATTCGCCGCGCGCATCAGATTTCATGGGCGATATTTCTCGATGAATGTGCAGAATTTGCCCTCACTCCTGTTCAGTATGCTGCGCTTGTGGCCATCCAGGCCTATGACGGATGCGATGCAACCCGCCTATCCAGCCTGATAGCCTTTGACCGCTCCACAATCGGCAGTGTCCTCGACCGACTGGAGAAACGAAATCTGATCATACGTCGCCCAAGCCCGACGGATCGCCGGCAGCGCCTGATTTCACTGACACAGGAAGGGAAAGATCTTCTGGAAAACTGCAAGGAAGCAGTCGAACGCGTTCAGAACCGCATCGTTGGCGTGCTGAGCCGGGAAGAGCGCGAAACTTTCCTCAAACTCATGAAACGGATCGTTCACCTCAATAATGACGTGACATCCGCCCCGATCAGGCCCATGCCTGAATGACAGCCAGACTATTGCAAATGCTGAAATCCACCCAGATTTCCTCCCATTCCAATGATCAGTGCGCCTTGGCGGTCCACCTCCCGGCTCAAGCCGCATATCATCAGATTACATTCATTATGTATTCATACTAAAATTGCGCTGTCAACTCGACAGAGCGCATTTTTTTGCCCCATACCAACTCCACGCAGAACACGGGGAGAAAAATTTCGACGCAGGAAAATGTATTACTATTTAACATATTGAAATAATTATACAATATTGTGAAACATCTGCGTGCGACCCTTGATCAGAAAAACTCCCAGATCCTGAATGACAGCCAAGCCACCTTCTTTTTTGCTTCGAAAACAGGCTTTTTCCTATATTGACAGATACAACATTGAAAAGCAGGCCTGTTTGTTATCATTCACAGTAATTTATTGTTTTTAATATATATTTTAAGTCGCATTCACCTTTGAAAACCACATCTGATTGCAAAAAGAAAACCGGGTTGACACAAATAACTATTCAGTATACTGATTAATTAGAGCTTGGGAGGCTCGCATCAAAATCTCACAGATTGCACGCCTGCGAGCACGAAAACCATCAGGTTTTCAGGGAGGAAAATTATGGACGCTCACAACAGCCAACCCGAAGACACTGCCGAACTGCGCCAGCTTTATGCTGATTTCGAACGCACGCATATCAAGCCGCTGTGGACACAGATCGGCAATCTGATGCCGCGTCATCCCATGCCGCAGGCAGTGCCCTATCTTTGGAAGTGGTCTGAACTTTATCCAATGGCCAAGCGCTCGGGCGATCTTGTTCCGGTCGGTCGTGGTGGCGAACGCCGTGCGCTGGGGCTTGCCAATCCTGGCCTTGGCGGCAACGCTTATATTAGCCCGACATTGTGGTGCGCGATCCAGTATCTTGGTCCGCGCGAAACCGCGCCAGAACATCGCCATTCGCAAAATGCCTTCCGCTTTGTCGTCGAAGGCGAAGGTGTGTGGACGGTGGTCAATGGTGACCCTGTGCGCATGTCGCGCGGTGACTTTCTGCTCACCCCCGGCTGGCATTTCCACGGCCACCACAATGACACCGACCAGCCAATGGCCTGGATTGATGGTCTGGACATTCCTTTCAGCTATCAGAACGATGTCGGCTTCTTCGAATTCGGCTCCGACCGCGTGACCGACTATGCCACACCGCAATATTCCCGCGGCGAACGCCTGTGGTGCCATCCGGGTCTGCGGCCGCTGTCGGGCTTGCAGAATACCGTTTCCTCGCCCATCGGCGCCTATCGCTGGGAACATACCGACAATGCACTGACGCAGCAGCTTCTGCTCGAAGAAGAAGGCGTGCCGGCCACTGTCGGCCCCGGCCATGCTGCCATCCGTTATATCAATCCGACGACCGGCGGCGATGTGATGCCGACCATCCGTGCCGAATTCCATCGTCTGCGCGAAGGCACCAAGACACCGCTGCGCCGTGACGTTGGTTCGACCGTGTTCCAGGTGTTTGAAGGCCGTGGCAATGTCGTCATGGGCGACAAGACCTATCGCGTTGAAAAGGGTGACATTTTCGTCATTCCATCCTGGGTGGCCTGGTCGCTGGAAGCCGAGACCATGTTCGACCTGTTCCGCTTCTCCGATGCACCGATCATTGAGCGCCTGAACTTCAACCGCAGCTGGGTGGAAGGGCAGGATGGCAATGAGGGCAAAAATGGCTGAGACAGCCGATATGCTCGAAACCGCGCGCGCGGAACTCAAGCGAAGACAGGGACTTGGCGCACGCTATGATGCGGACAATGCGCCAGCCCGCGAACTGGACTGGGCACGCCGCGGCACGGCCTATTTCGCCCGCAAGCTCAATGAGCTTGACGACAGGGCACTGTGGCGGCCAAGTCTGGTGCCGGGCTGGAGCAGGCGGCATGTCATTGCCTGCACGGCCTATCACGCCCGCATGCTGACGCGCGCCACCGAAACGGCGCGCACCGGCCAGACCATTCCGCTTTATGCAAGCGAGAGCCAACGGGTGGAAGAAATCGAAGATGGCGCAACATTGCCGGCAGGCGCCCTGCGCCATCTCGTTGCCCATGCCGATGTGCATCTGAATGTGGAATGGCGTGATCTTACCAATGAACATTGGGACATTACCCTTCCCTATGGCAAACCTGCAACTGCGCGTGAAACCGCATGGATGCGCGCCAAACAGGTCTGGCTGCGTGCCATTGATCTTGGCAATGGCGCTTCATGGCGTGATCTGCCGCTCGATTTTCTGACTGCGCTACTGCAGGAAAAGCTGAACATCACCTCTATCGATAAAGCCCCCCACGTCCTGGCTAAAGAAGTGCTGCTGCCTTCGCAGGATGATTATTGATCCCAAATACCGGAGTTCTCTGATGGCGAACCGCCTTTTCCCCGATCCGTCCTACCCGGCCGTAGCGATTGCAGGCGAAAGCAATCTGTACCCCGTTCACCGTATTTTTTGCGTTGGCCGCAACTATGCTGAACACGCCAAGGAAATGGGCGTGGAGGTGGATCGTGAAGCGCCATTCTACTTCCTGAAAGATGCGCAGGCCTTTGTGGAATCGGGCGCAACCATTCCTTATCCGTGCGGTACGGAAAACTATCATTATGAAATGGAACTGGTGGTAGCCGTTGGCACGCCCCTGTTCCGCGCCAGCGTTGAGGAAGCGCGCAATGCCGTCTTTGGCTATGCCTGCGGCCTCGACATGACCCGCCGCGACCTGCAGCTCAAGGCGCGCGAAACCCGCCGCCCATGGGATCTCGGCAAGAATTTCGAGCATTCGGCTGTTCTGGCCCCCATCGTTCGTGCCGAACAGGCCGGTGAAATCGGCCCGCAGCGCATCATGCTGGAAGTCGATGGCGAAACCCGTCAGGACGCACATTTGTCGGATCTGGTCTGGAAGATCGACGAACTGCTTTCGCATCTGTCGCATTATTACCATCTGAAACCCGGCGATCTGATCTATACCGGAACACCAGCCGGTGTCGGCTCCGTCCTTCCGGGCGCAAAAATTGCCGGCCACATTGCGGGCCTGCCCTCGGTTTTCCTGACCATCGGTGAGGCGGAATAATGATCTTTTACGGTTATTTTCGCAGCTCTGCCGCATGGCGCTGCCGCATTGCCTTCAATCTGAAAGGCGTGGAACCGGAATTCCGTCCGGTTCACCTGCGCCGCAAGGAGCAATCGCAGCCTGATTATCTGAATCTCAATCCGCAAGGGCTGGTGCCTGCACTGGTTGTTGGCGATCACACGCTTACCCAGTCGCTTGCCATTATCGAATGGCTGGATGAGACCATCAGCCAAGGCCCGCCTCTCCTGCCGGAAGACACCATTCTGCGTGCAGAGGTGCGTGCCTTTGCCCTTGCAATAGCCGCCGACATTCACCCGCTGCAAAATCTGCGTGTTCTGAACTATCTGGAACAGACCTATGGCGCGGATCAGGCAGCAAAGGATGCCTGGTGTGCCGCATGGCTTCGTCCCGGTCTTGAGGCTTGTGAAAAGCTGGCCGAACGCCATGCCGACAAGGGGGCTTTTGCCTTTGGCGACGCACCAACGCTGGCAGACATTTGCCTTATTCCGCAACTGGCATCGGCAGACCGGTTCAATGTCGACATATCGGATCTGACCCGCCTTGCCTCCATCCGTGAGGCTTGCAACCGGCTTGAAGCTTTCCGGAAAGCCGCTCCGAACGCTCAGCCAGACGCCGAATAAAGCGGCGCGACAGATGAAATCATCAGCATGTGGAAGCCTGCTTCCGCGTGAATGGGGAACTATTGCCACCGCCAAAGCGCGGTTAGCCTAACGAGGAAACGACCATGTCTCAAACTTTACCAATCTTGATTGCAGGTGGCGGCATCGGCGGATTGGCCACCGCCATCGGACTTGCGCATCGCGGGTTTCGCAGTCTCGTGCTTGAAAAGGCGCCGGAACTGGGCGAAATCGGCGCAGGCATCCAGCTTGGGCCAAATGCATTCCATGCCTTCGACGCCCTTGGCGTTGGTGAAGTTGCGCGCAACATGGCCGTTTATATCGACAGCCTGCGCATGATGGATGCAATGACCGCAGAAGAAGTCTGCCGTATCCCGCTCGGAGATGAATTCCGTAAGCGTTTTGGCAATCCTTACGCCGTCATCCATCGCGGCGATCTGTTCAGCGTTTTCCTGCGCGCCTGTCAGGAACATCCGCTGGTGGAACTGCGCACCAGCGCGGAAGTCGTCGATTACGACCAGGACGAAAGCAGCGTGACGGCCATTCTGGCCAATGGCGAGCGCGTCAGGGGCTATATGCTGATCGGTGCCGATGGCCTGTGGTCGAATGTCCGCCGCAAGGTGACCAATGACGGCAAACCGCGTGTTTCCGGCCACACCACCTATCGCTCGGTGATTCCGACCGAAAACATGCCGGAAGATCTGCGCTGGAATGCAGCCACCCTTTGGGCCGGGCCAAAATGCCATCTGGTTCACTATCCGCTCTCCGGCTGGAAAGTCTTCAACCTCGTTGTGACCTATCACAATGACGCGCCGGAACCTGTCGCCGGCCTGCCGGTCAGCAATGAGGAAGTCATGCGCGGATTCAGCCATATTCACCCGATGGCGCAGCAGATCATCGAGCATGGCAAGAACTGGAAACTGTGGGTTCTCTGCGACCGTGATCCGAACCTGAAATGGCAGGATGGCCGCGTTGTACTTCTGGGAGATGCAGCCCATCCGATGCTGCAATATTTTGCTCAAGGCGCCTGCATGGCCATGGAAGATGCCGTGTGCATCGGCGTCGAAATGGAAGCTGCTTCTGGCGATTCGGAACGCGCCATTGCAAACTATCTCACCAAGCGTCAGATGCGCACCGCACGCGTACAGCTCCAGTCGCGCTGGATCGGTGAAAACATCTATCACCCATCAGGCGCACATGCCGAACTGCGCAACACCATCATGCGGGCAAAATCCCCGGCTGACTGGTATGACACGCTTGAATGGCTCTATGGCGGCCAGGAAAACAGCGCAGGCGAAAAGCTTTATGAAAAGGCGAGGCAGGTTGCCTGATCCGTGAAGCTGGCAAAGTGAATGGGCATTGGCCGGATCGGCGTGTTTGACGATTTGATCGCAAGCGCTCCGATCCGGCTGCATCAATGATTTTGCATTGCAGCCACTCTGACTGACCGCGTTGCCCCGAGGTGAAAACTTGCTTTATCGTTTGGGTTTCCCATGCCACCGGCGCTATGGACGAATCCGGACGGCATCTTCCCAGTCTGGCTGCACTCGTGGATAAAGCGTTACAACATCCGGATCGTGACCGGGCAGGATTTCCGCGCCATCAGGGCTTCACGGCCTTGCAGATTGCCAATCCGCAGGTGCGGTTTGAAGGGATCCGCTTCTCGTGGCTCAGGCCCGCACCGCACTAGAGCAACTCACATTTTGATGGAATCGAAAGGGATTCCTCTTTCGATTAAAATATGATTCAAACTACTGGCTAGTTGGGAG
>NZ_JBHSEL010000030.1:0-1209 GCF_042653845.1 Daeguia caeni
TCGATCGGCAATCGCGACGTCATCGTGCGCATCAACTCGCCCGGCGGCGACATGTTCGAGGGGATCGCGATCTACAATCTGCTACGCGCCCATCCGGCCCGGGTCACGGTCGAGGTGCTGGGCTGGGCCGCATCTGCCGCCTCGGTCATCGCCATGGCCGGCGATGTGATCCGCATGGGGCTCGGCTCCTTCATGATGGTCCACAATGCCTGGGGTGTCGTCATCGGCAATCGCCACGACATGCGTGACGCCGCCACCCTGTTCGATCAGTTCGATGCGGCTATCGCCGACATCTATCAGGCCCGCACCGGCATGAAGCGCGCCGATATCGAGCAGCTGATGGATGCGGAAACCTTCATGGCGGCGGCACAGACTGTCGAATACGGCTTTGCCGATGTCGTCGACGATGCCCAAATCCATGCAGAGACCAATGCGTCCGCGCAGGTCCGCCCCGAAATCCAAGCCAAGCGCCGCATCGATGCGGCGTTAGCGCAACAGGGCATCTCGCGCACGGAGCGGCGCAAGATGTTCAACCAGATTGCCGGCATGTACGACGCTGCCGACACGGCCACGCATGACGCTGGCTTCCACGCAGCCGCCATCCAGCGGCTGATCGACACCATTAGATCATAGGAGACCCGAGATGGGTATCGAACTGAACCCCGGTGGCCGCGGGCCAGTCCGGGGTATCCTCGGCGTGCGCGCCGAAACCGGTAACGCCACCAAAATCCTGGCCGAACTGCAGAAGACCTTCGAGGACTTCAAGGTCGAGCGCGACAAGGAACTCGCCGACATCCGGGCCGGCATGGCCGATGTGGTGCAGACTGAAAAGGTCGATCGTATCAATGCCGAGATCACCGCCCTGCAAAAGGCCCTCGACGAGACCAATGCCGCGCTGGCAGCGGTCAAGGTCGGTGCTGTTGGCGGGACGACCGATCCGGACAAGGCCGAACATGCCCAGGCCTTCGACCGCTTCTTCCGGCGCGGCGTCGATGCCGGCCTGCGTGATCTCGAGGTCAAGGCCAAGCTGACCACCCAGTCCGATCCCGACGGCGGTTATCTGGTGCCGGAAGAGACCGAGGCCGGGATCGACCGGGTGCTCGGCACCGTCTCCACCATCCGCTCACTCGCCCGCACCATCTCGATCTCGACCAGTACCTACAAGAAGCTGGTCAATATGGGCGGGGCGACGTCGGGCTGGGTTGGCGA
>NZ_JBHSEL010000031.1:0-132845 GCF_042653845.1 Daeguia caeni
GGCGCGCTTGCCACATCCGAAACCGACCACTATCAACCCCAAGGACTCTCGTTATGAACGAGGGACGACCGGGGGGCAGGTCAGTCATATATTACTGAACTCATGGTGTTTGGGAAAATTTTATCAATTTATCGATATGAATTTATTTCTTTTATATAGAACATTTGAATTTTGATAAATGCGATTTCAATATTTTGAATGCGGAATGGAAAAATACTATGTAAATGGTGGGTCTGGTTTCAATCGCTTGGTGTGGTTTGCAGCTCTGTCTTGCGTTTTGCAAGCGACTGCAATTGGGTGATGCATCGGTGATCTTGTGCCTGCGTGCGGCCGATAAGCAGGATTGACGCTTGCCGTGGACATGATCCTTATAATTCGGGAATGTAGCGCAAAATCTGGCAGCAACCGATGCGGTTATCGGGGGGGCTTCAGCAGAGGGATGAACTGATAACTGGAAAGATCAGGCTCTTTTGCCGATGCAGACATTGCGATTCTGGCCCATTTGTGTCCCGATTTTTCGGCTATGAAAAGAATTGTTCGCTCTAGAGCATGTGCGAGCGTGCCATCAATCTGTGCTTTTTCCTCCGGAAAGTCTTCAAATTGAAGATCCAGTTCAAGGAGCGGCCTGATTGCGGCTGATTTGGCCCAAAACATTGATCCAGATGGGAATTCAAGGCAGGTCTTAATGTTCAAGTCGACGCCAATTCTTTTGAGAAGGGCTTTCGCAGTTTCGAAATCATAACCCCAATCAATAAATTTTCTGATCTTCTTGTGATGTACGGGATAGACAACCCCCATTTTCTCCATGGAAAGAATACGCAGATTGTTTGCGGCAATGGTTCTGCTGCCAATCAGGCTGTCCAGTAGATAATGCCGCCACGACAGGCCCAGCCGCTTTGAGTGCAGTGATTTCTTGGAATGCAGATGCAGGAAGGCATCATACCGGTCATAGACATGACGAAAGGCAATATATTTGGGTGCAATATCCCGGCCCCGGTTTGGAACGATCTTTATCTCCAGTTCAATCAGATCCAGGGACGCATCATTGATCGCGTTCTTTATCTGTTCTTTCTTTTCCTCTGTATCGGTTGATATGAAAAGGCCTGTCGATACGGGAATGTTTCGCAGGTATTGAATGAATTCATCCATGAGATCCGGGTAAAAGACATGAATAATGACAGCCACCCTGTCGAAAACAATGTCCATTCCGGCGATGTTTTTGTCCGGCGCATATTGAATGATGTTGTATTGATCGGGAAATCTTCGTGCCATGACAACGCCATTGGCATTCACATGCCCATTCAAGGCATGAAAATCTTTCTTCAGTATTTTGCTGATGATAATTCTGGACTTTATCCGGATAGAACAAAGTGCGTATCTCGCAAGATATTTGAATCCATGATCCTTGGCGATTTCACGCGCCCGGAAAATATAGTGCAGCATAATTTCCTCGCCTTCCGACACTGGCGGCTATCAAAAGAACAATGCTGACTTCAGCTCATGTCGGTTGGATTACATGTCTTCGAAAGACCATTATGAGCTGAAAAGCAGGCCTTTGTCGATATTGGGCAATGCAACTTGCGCCATACGGCTATTCAGGTGGATTGAATGGGCATTAGCGCGCAGACTCTCCATTTGCAACAGGCCGCAACTTTTTCCGGCCCGTGCAATTCATGGAGGCAAGGCGGTAGGATTGCGCCTGCATCCAGTGTATGGGAAGGCATGATCGGATGGATCAAGGTGCACAGGGACGAGCAGATGAAAAAATGGTTTTGGCCACTGGTAACATGGACTGCGGCAATCACCGCTTTGGCGCTGTGGTTTGGTGCAGGCTTGGTGTCTGCTGATATTGCCAGCCGGACGGAACTGGCGCTGAAGCCATATCCCTGGGCGAGTTTTGACGTGGATGGGCGCGATGTGGTGATCAAGGGGGTGGCGCCTGATCCGGAAAGCCAGGCTGAGGCGCGTCTTGCGGTGGAGCAGGTGGCGGGTGTGCGTGAAGTGACTGATTCGACGGCTGTTCTGCCGCTGGCCTCACCCTACCGTTTCATTCTGGCACGGCAGGATGATGTGCTCACCCTTTCCGGTTTCATTCCTGACAACCAGTTTCGCGAGCGCATCATGCTGGCCTGTGAGCAGATTCCGGGTATGGCTGTGAGTGATGATATGGCGCTTGCCCGTGGTGCCTCGGCTGGATTTGCCGATCTTGCCTTGCAGGCTGTACAATGGGCCGAAAAGTTGAAGGATGGCGAGATCGAAATTTCGGATCAGTCCATATCCGTGACGGGAACGGCGCTGAGTGAAGAAGCTTATGCCGCGCTGCAGGCAGCATTTGCAACACAGCTTCCACATTCATTCACGCTGACGAGACTGGATGTGAAGCGTCCATAACAAGGACGCGATGAGAGGCTTTCCCTTGTGCAGTTTCAGGGAAAAGTGCGCGTACCAACTTCGATATGAGTGGTTCATGGCTTATCTGATAATAACTTTCTGGCCGGCCATGCTTTGTGCTGTCATCAAGGGCTGCCTGATAGGCTGGCTGTCGGCCAAGGATTGATGCTTGCCATCCAGAAATGGAGGCGGTTTGAGGCAGGGCATGTCTCAGACGGAATAGGGCATAAAGGGCGCTCTGCCTGTCGGAACCCTGCGCAATTTCGTCGATTTATGTCATCATTGACGTGAATCGTATAAATCAGAGGAATCAGTATGCCGTTTCTGATCGTCGAGTTGGCAGCATTGGTTGCTGTTTTCATGCTTGTCGGTTGTGTCATTGGTTATGTCATTCGACGCATGAACAGACCTGCGACAGAACGGGAAGCGGTGATTGTTGCCGCCGCCCTGTCGGAACCGGGAAGGCCTGAAGCTGCAAAAGCCGTAAACGATCAGCCTGAAAGTACGGAACAGGCTCAGAAAACCGAAGAACCGGCAGAAAGTGTGGTTGCGGAAGAACCGGCCCCGGAGACGGTGGAAACGGTTTCGCCGGAAAAGGTTGTTGTCGAAGAAGCCACCGAGGTTGCCGAGCCCCGGCCTGAACGGCGTTCGCCGCCCAAGCGCGGCAAGGCGGATGAGCTTACGCTGATTGACGGCATCGGCAATGCGGTAGCGGCCATGCTGCATGCGCAGGGCATCTATTATTTCGAGCAGATTGCAAAATGGACGCCAGAGGAGGCGCTCTGGATCGAAAAGGCCATCGGCTTTCCCGGCCGGGTGACGCGCGAAAAGTGGATCCCACAGGCAGAAAAGCTCATGTCTGCAGATATCAAGATACAGCCTGCCAAGGCGGACCAAGGAAAGAAGTCCTCTTCTGGCAAAAGGAAAGCGGCCGAAAAGCCAAAACGCAAACGTCAGACCAAGACTAAGCGCGACGGATAGTCAGGCTCTGGAACAATTATTGGCGGCCTGCCGTCAGATCCTTTTCAATATCCGCATTGCCCGTCAGAAGCGTCTTGTAAACTTCGTAATTTTCCATGACGCGGTGCACATAATTGCGTGTTTCCGAAAACGGAATGCGCTCGATCCAGTCTACGACTTCTTCAATGCTTTTGTTGCGTGGATCGCCAAGCCTTGCCATCCATTCCTGTGCCCGTTTTGGCCCGGCATTATAGGCGGCAATAGTCAGGACATAGGAGCCGCCGAATTTCTTCAGCTGCTCGGCAAGGAAATGCGCGCCAAGCGTGGCATTATAGGCTGCATCACTGGTCAGTCTTTGCGGGGCATAATCAAGCCCATTCCGTGTTGCCACCGATTTTGCGGTTGCCGGCATAATCTGCAACAGGCCGCGCGCTCCGGCGGTTGAGACTGCGCCAATATTGAATTCGCTTTCCTGCCGGGCAATGGCATAGGAAAGTGCCTTTCCGGCACTATCGATCATGGCCGTGTCCGGAATGGCGCCCAGCGGATGGGACAGCGCGCCGACATCCAGCCCGCGCAGTGCTGCTATCTTGCCGACGCGCAGCGCAAGATAATGATTGTTGTTGCTGGCGGCCAGATTGGCCAGCAGCGCAAGCTCGCCGACATTGCCCAGATCCTGTGCCAGCGCAATGTAAAGTGGCGCGGCGCGATAGCCATAGCCGATGGCTTGAAGACGGCGGATTGCCTGCACGGCAATGCGTTTTTCAAAACGGCTGCGTTCAATATCCGTGGCGGTTGGCTGGTTCAGTTCTGGCGCTTTTTCCTTGAGCCGCGCCGCAGCAAGCTGGCCATAAAAGGTCGTGCCGAAATGGGCCGAGCGGCGGTAAAACGCCTTTGCATCGCCTTCCGCACCTGCATCCACGGCGCGGCCGAGCCAGTAATAGGCACGCGAGGCCGACTGTGGCCGCGATGAAATGGCAGCGATCTTCTCAAAATGGCGAGCAGCAAGTTTGGGCTGTTTCAAAAAGCGCAGTGCATACCAGCCGGCATGAAATTCGGCTTCCGCAGCTATGGCAGGCGTTTCGGCAGCGTGATGGGCAACAACGTCATAGGCAAGTTTGGGCTTGCCCATATCAATAAGCGAGCGGGAGAGGATCCGCCTTTCATCCCACCATGCATCCGGATCGATCAGTGCCTCGGCAGTACGTGGCAGGGTCAGGATAAGTTTGGCGGCCTCGACATCGCGATCGGCCCGTCGCAATTGCCGCGCCTTGAGAAAGATCGTGGCCGGATTGTTGCGAAGGTTGGCCGGCACATTGGCAAGCGCTTTGGTTGCATTTGGGCTGCGCTGGGACGTTGCGACAAAGGCGATATAGAGCGGCTGCATATTGGCAGGCTCCGCCAGCAGTTTGGCCGATTGCAGCCTGTTGCGGAAGATCGCACGCAAAAAGCGTTGCTGGTGATCCTCTTTGCTCAGCAGGGCACCAAATTCGCTTAGGATTTTTTGCTCATCCTCCACGCCAAGCGACTGGTTGCGCCACCATGGGGCAAGCAGTGCCTTGGCCTCTGCTTCTTTGCCAGAGGCGAGATAGGCGCGCGTAAGCGCGATCACGCCTTCCGTTGTCTGCGGATGATTGTCCCTGATTGCCTGAAAAACGACAGCGGCGGGCGCATTTTCGCGCAGCAGGGCACGCTCAACATGGCGCTGCAACTGGGCAATGCCTGGCCAGCCCGCAAGTTCCTGCGCTGTCGCGATGATTTCGACACTCGGCACCGTATCCTGACCGGATGTCGCAATCGCCCAGCTTAATATCTGGCGATCAAGCGAGCCGACCGGCAGGCTGTCGCGGCTGGCAAGGGCGGCCGGGACATCTTTGGCCGAAAGCATGTCCAGCCCAAGCTTCAACTGCTCTGCCTGTGGTGCCGGGGCGTCCGGTGCAGGCGGCATGATCAGGCTGGTCGGCGACTGGCGCGCGGCGGATGGCGCAAACCCCTGTTCCATGGGCGCCGTTGGCACGCCGGCAGGATCGGCAAGGGCAAACAAGGCGGGGAAGCCGGTCATGACAAGACAGGACGATAGGAGTCTTTTTCCGATCAATACAGATACCGTCGCTTTCCAATAAGTCTGTAACACCTGAAGATGATAGATCGATAGTTGACAAATTTGACTTTTCTTGGAGCATGATAGTCGCAAGACGACTGGTGCTCATGCAGAAATGAACAGTTTGGCATGCCTGCGTGATCAATGCCATCCTTGCACGCATGATGCGGTCTTGTCGCGGGAAGGGGGCGGCTTGCCTGTCGATTTCGCTGCTTGTGCAAAAAGCAGCGTCAAACTGTTTTTTGCAACGAATTTCTGCAGCTAATCCGCTTGCCGGACGCCCGGCACGAGATTATGGTGCAGCGCCTTGTAGGCAGCGATTTGTGATCGGCCGCATGCCTGCATAATCCAATCATTCTCTCAGGAGTTCACCGATGTTGAAGGGCTCAATTACCGCACTTGTCACGCCATTTGACCGTGAAGGGGCGTTTGACGAGAAAGCCTTTCGTGACCTGGTGAACTGGCAGATCGAGGAAGGGACCAACGGTCTGGTTCCGGTCGGCACCACAGGCGAGACACCGACCCTTTCGCATGACGAACACAAGCGCGTGGTTGAAGTCTGCATCGAGGTGGTGGCTGGTCGCGTGCCGGTCATTGCCGGGGCAGGCTCCAACAATACGGTTGAGGCGATTGAACTGGCGCAGCATGCCGAAAAGGCGGGTGCTGATGCCGTTCTGGTCGTCACTCCCTATTATAACAAGCCCAATCAGCGTGGCATGTATGAGCATTTTTCGCGTGTTGCACGCTCGATCTCGATTCCGCTGGTCATCTACAATATTCCTGGCCGCTCGATCGTGGACATGACGCCGGAAACCATGGGCCAGCTCGTGCACGATCATAAGAATATCATCGGCGTCAAGGATGCCACCGGCAAGATTGAGCGCGTGTCCGAACAGCGCGCAACCTGCGGCAAGGATTTCATCCAGCTTTCCGGCGAGGATGCAACCGCCCTTGGCTTCAATGCCCATGGCGGCGTTGGCTGCATTTCGGTAACTTCCAATGTCGCACCACGTCTGTGCGCGGAATTCCAGAGCGCCTGCCGGGCCGGCAATTTCGCGCGCGCGCTTGAGTTGCAGGATCTCCTGATGCCGCTGCACAAGGCCATGTTCATCGAGCCGAATCCGGCTGGTCCGAAATATGCGCTGTCGCGTCTGGGCCGCATCGGCAACTATCTGCGCTCGCCAATGGTTCCGGTTGAGCCGGCAACGGCAGCACGAATCGACCAGGCGATGAAGCATGCCGGACTGCTTGACTGATCGGCACCTGTCATTTCCGGTGTTTTGAAGAATTTTTACGCTCCCGTTGCCACGGGAGCGTTTTCATTTCACGTATTGCCCATTATATGGTGCATTATGAAAAAGCCGAAATCATCGTCCGTTAGCAAGCTCATTGCGGATAATCGCAAAGCGCGTTTCAATTACGAGATCCTCGACACACTTGAGGCAGGCCTTGTGCTGACCGGCACGGAGGTAAAATCCCTGCGCTCCAATCAGGCCAACATTGCAGAAAGCTATGCCAGCTTTGAAAATGGCGAGTTCTGGTTGATCAATTCCTATATTCCGGAATATACGCAGGGCAATCGCTACAACCACGATCCGCGCCGGCTGCGCAAGCTGCTGGTCAGTCGCCGCGAAATGTCGCGTCTGTCGCAAGCGGTTGCACGCGATGGCATGACGATCGTGCCGCTCAAGCTTTATTTTAATGAGCGCGGACGCGCCAAGCTGGAGCTTGCGCTGGCACGCGGCAAGAAAACACATGACAAGCGCGAGACGGAAAAGAAGCGCGACTGGAATCGCGAAAAGGCGCGTTTGTTACGCGAGCGCGGCTGATCTGCCATGGCCACTTAAATCAGGCGGGAAAGGAGGCCCTGTCAGAAAGGCCTTTAACCAAGCCTGTCGAGATAGGCGCGCACATTGCGGAAGATGTCGCGGAACATGGCGTCGGTCAGGCGGCCGGTATTGGTATTGTAGCGCGAGCAATGATAGCTCGAAAAAATCCGCAGTCCACCAATATCCGTTGTCAGCCCATGGCCGAAGGCATGGCGCGCGACTGGTGCGCCAAGTGCGCGGACGGTCGACTGATGCGCGATCGTGCCCAAGGTCACCACGGCGCGCAGATTGGCAAAGCGGCTGAAGGCAGGGGCGAGAAACTGGCGGCAATTGTTGATCTCGCTGCCTGTCGGTTTGTTTTCCGGCGGCACGCAGCGCACCGCATTGATGATGCAGGCGTCGATCAGGCGCAGAGTGTCGTCGGGGCGCGCTTCGAACCGCCCGGTAGCAAAGCCATATTCGCACAACGTGCTGTAGAGAAGTTCTCCGGCATAATCGCCGGTAAAGGGACGGCCAGTCCGGTTGGCCCCGCGCAGGCCCGGCGCAAGCCCAACGATCAGAAGCCGCACATCCTTGTCGTGTACAGGCAAAAAGGGCGGAACAGGCGCATTGTGCCATTCCGGCTCCTTGCGCCTCCACTCTTGCAGGAAGCCATGCAATCTTGGACAGATTGCGCAATCATGTGGTGGTTCAGCAGTCATGCCCCTGCATGACCTGTCACGCCATCAAGGTCAATAGTTATCGTCGAAATCATCATCCTGACGACGCATCGGGCGTTCGGATGGATCTCGGCCAATTTCTGTCTTGAGCGTTACAAGGTCAATGAAATGGTCGGCCTGACGGCGCAGCTCGTCGGAAATCATCGCAGGCTGGGTGGTCAGTGTCGAGACAACTGATACCTTGCGGCCACGGCGCTGCAGTGCTTCCACCAGCGAACGGAAATCCCCGTCGCCAGAAAAAATGACAAAATGATCCACAGTATCGGTGAGCTGCATGGCATCGACGGTCAGTTCGATATCCATATTGCCCTTGACCTTCCGGCGTCCTGTCGAATCGGTAAATTCCTTCGCGGCCTTGGTCACAACCTTGTAGCCGTTGTAATCCAGCCAGTCGATCAGGGGGCGGATCGAGGAATATTCCTGATCCTCAACGAGGGCAGTGTAATAATAGGCGCGCAATAAATATCCGCGTTTTTGAAATGCCTTCAAAAGCTTGCGGTAATCGATATCAAAACCAAGGGTTTTGCTCGCTGCATATAAATTGGCGCCATCAATAAAAAGCGCAATTTTCTCACGAGAGTCAAACATCGTGTAATATATCCACTCTACGGTCAACCGAAGGTGGAACGGCTGCCGCTTACTCTGGTCTGTTGCGTAACCGGCGTGCAATTATAAAATTTCCGGCGCTCTATTGGGTTCTAAGGACATATTATAGAAAAACAAGCAACCATGAGTTGTTATTTGTCCCCACTAATTTACATGAGCCAGACTTTGTGATTTTTTTTGTGAATAAAATCAGGGAAAGAAAGCTTGTGCGCGGGGAAATGCGACATTTTTGGGTGGTCATGATTTTGACAATGAAGTGGTGCTATCCTACCAGCCTCCGCAGGCCTTGAGCCTGTTGTTCGTAAGCTCGTTCGCTTTTGCTTGTAATTCGCGCGTACAGGCGCTATGAGCAGGGAAATTCATTACAGTTTGAGAAATGAAAGGGACCACGTATGGCCCGCGTCACCGTTGAGGACTGCGTAGATAAGGTCGAGAACCGCTTCGAACTGGTTCTCCTGGCTGGTCACCGCGCCCGTCAAATTTCCCAAGGCGCGCCGATCACTGTTGATCGGGATAATGACAAGAATCCGGTCGTTGCTCTGCGCGAAATCGCGGAAGAGACCTTGTCGCCGGATGACCTGAAGGAAGATCTGATTCACTCGCTGCAGAAGCATGTTGAAGTGGATGAGCCGGAAGCCGCGCCGACTGCCCTGCTGACGTCGCATTCGGACGATCTGGCAGAAGGCATTGCGGAAGCAGCCGAGGATGACATCGTTACCTTCGACCGCATGTCGGAAGAAGAACTTCTGGCCGGTATTGAAGGTCTGGTCGCTCCGGAAAAGAACGACGATTTCTGATTTCGTCTGAAAACTGATTTCATGAACGCCGCAATCCATGATTGCGGCGTTTATTTTTATGCGATTCTGTCACATTCCCGCGGCTGAGTGGCTAAAATGCTTTACTTGGTAAAAAAAATTAATGCAGTTGAACGGATATTGATGCTAATGATCGGAAACTATTCGATTATTCGCACAAAGTACCGTTTGGCTGGCAAACAGTTCTGGCCACAGGGGCATTCGTTCGAATGATCGAATGGTCTATTGTTGAATTCAGGATCTGCTAAAAGATTGGGGAGGTCCGGGAGACTGGATAGACAGGAACTGGATGCAGCAATTGAATGGGAATGACTGACTGGGTGTGAGCGTCTGGCTGCTGTTGGGACAGCGCTCTGTTCGTAAGATTGATGCAGTTTTGCGAATATGCCGGGTACTGCGTTATATAGGAGTTGTCGTCCATGATGCGCCAATATGAGCTTGTGGAGCGTGTCCAGCGATACAAGCCGGATGTGAATGAGGCGCTTCTGAACAAGGCGTATGTCTATGCCATGCAAAAGCATGGCAGTCAGAAACGTGCGTCGGGCGATCCATATTTTTCCCATCCATTGGAAGTCGCAGCCATCCTCACCGAGATGCATCTCGATGAGGCGACGATTGCGATTGCCCTGCTACATGACACGATCGAGGACACGACCGCGACGCGCCAGGAGATCGACCAGCTGTTCGGCCCTGAAATCGGCAAGCTGGTGGAAGGCCTCACCAAGCTGAAAAAGCTTGATCTGGTATCGAAAAAGGCTGTTCAGGCGGAAAATCTGCGCAAGCTTCTGCTGGCGATTTCCGAAGATGTGCGTGTTCTTCTCGTCAAGCTTGCCGACCGGCTGCACAATATGCGCACGCTGGGCGTGATGCGCGAGGACAAGCGTCTGCGCATTGCCGAGGAGACGATGGATATCTATGCGCCGCTGGCTGGTCGCATGGGTATGCAGGACATGCGGGAGGAGCTGGAAGAGCTTGCCTTCCGCTATATCAATCCGGATGCATGGCGCGCGGTCACCGATCGGTTGGCCGAGCTTCTGGAAAAAAATCGCGGTCTTCTGGAGAAGATCGAAAAGGAACTCTCCGATATTTTCGAGAAGAACGGTATCAAGGCCAGCGTCAAGAGCCGGCAGAAGAAGCCCTGGTCGGTCTTCCGCAAGATGGAATCGAAGGGGCTGTCCTTTGAACAGCTGTCGGACATTTTCGGCTTCCGCGTGATTGTCGATACGGTGCCGGATTGTTACCGCGCGCTTGGGCTCATTCACACCACATGGTCGATGGTGCCGGGACGGTTCAAGGATTATATCTCCACGCCGAAACAGAACGATTATCGTTCCATCCATACCACCATCATTGGCCCATCGCGCCAGCGCGTCGAATTGCAGATCCGCACGCGCGAAATGGATGAAATCGCGGAATATGGTGTTGCCGCCCATTCGATCTACAAGGATCGCGGCAGCGCCAACAATCCACACAAGATCTCGACCGAAACCAATGCCTATTCCTGGCTGCGCCAGACCATCGAGCAGCTTTCGGAAGGCGACAATCCGGAAGAATTTCTCGAACACACCAAGCTGGAACTGTTTCAGGATCAGGTTTTCTGCTTCACGCCGAAGGGCCGGCTGATTGCGCTGCCGCGCGGGGCAACCCCCATCGACTTTGCCTATGCGGTGCATACCGATATTGGTGATAGCTGCGTTGGCGCCAAGGTCAATGGCCGCATCATGCCGCTGATGACCGAACTCAAGAATGGCGATGAAGTGGAGATCATCCGTTCCAAGGCGCAGGTGCCGCCAGCGGCCTGGGAATCGCTGGTCGTCACCGGCAAGGCGCGCGCTGCCATCCGTCGAGCCACCCGCTCAGCCGTGCGCAAGCAATATTCCGGACTTGGCATGCGCATTCTGGAACGCGCCTTTGAGCGCGCAGGCAAGCCGTTCAGCAAGGATATTCTGAAACCCGCCCTGCCGCGTCTGGCGCGCAAGGATGTGGAAGATGTTCTGGCTTCGGTTGGCCGTGGCGAACTGCCGTCATCTGACGTGGTGAAGGCCGTCTATCCGGATTACCAGGATACGCGCGTAACCACGCAGAACAATCTTGCCAAGACAGGTGAAAAGGGCTGGTTCAATATCCAGAACGCCGCCGGCATGATCTTCAAGGTGCCGGAAGGGGGGGATGAGTCTGTCGGGCCTGATGCGGATGCAAAATCCGGCAAGCGCGCCCTGCCGATCCGCGGCACCAATTCCGACCTGCCAGTGCGCTTTGCGCCGGAAGGCGCGGTGCCGGGCGATCGCATCGTGGGCATTCTGCAGCCGGGCGCTGGCATTACCATCTACCCGATCCAGTCACCGGCATTGACGGCCTATGATGACCAGCCGGAACGCTGGATCGACGTGCGCTGGGATATCGACGAGCAGATGAAGGAACGCTTCCCGGCACGGATCAGTGTTTCGGCGATCAATTCACCCGGCTCGCTGGCGGAAATTGCCCAGATCATTGCCTCCAATGATGCCAATATTCACAATCTGTCGATGGTTCGCACCGCGCCCGACTTTACAGAAATGATCATTGACGTAGAAGTCTGGGATCTCAAACACCTCACCCGCATCATTTCCCAACTGAAAGAATGCGCGAGCGTCAGCGACGCAAAACGCGTGAACGGATAAAACATGATGAATACTCAGGACGTGCTCGCCGTTTTCCGCGAGGCAGGGGCAATTCTCGAAGGCCATTTCATTCTGACCTCTGGCCTGCGCAGCCCGATTTTCCTGCAAAAGGCACGCGTTTTCATGCATGCCGACAAGACGGAAAAACTGTGCAAGGCTCTGGCTGAAAAGATCAGGGCAGAAAATCTGGGCCAGATCGACTACGTCGTCGGCCCGGCGATTGGCGGTCTCATCCCGGCCTATGAAACCTCGCGCCATCTCGGCGTGCCTGCGATCTGGGTCGAGCGCGAAAATGGCGTGTTTCGTCTGCGTCGTTTTGAGGTGCCGAAGGGCGCGCGGGTGGTGATTGTGGAAGATATTGTCACGACCGGGCTTTCTATCCGTGAAACGATCGAATGCATGAAGGATATTGGCGTCGAAGTGGTGGCTGCTGCCTGTATCGTCGATCGTTCGGCAGGCAAGGCCGATGTTGGCACGAGGCTCATTGCCCTGGCCGAATACGAAGTGCCGGCCTATCCGGTCGACCAGCTTCCGCCGGAACTGGCGGCCATTCCGCCGGTCAAGCCCGGCAGCCGCAATATCTGATCTGGAACTTCCTGATACCAACCGGGGCGCCAGACGAAAGGACACTGGCGCCCCGCGTTTCACCGGAACCCGGTTCATGGCCGGGGCTTGGGATGCCGGTGAAATTGGATCACTCTTCCAGACTGCGTGCAATCACCAGCCTCTGCACTTCGCTGGTGCCTTCATAGATCTGACAGACGCGCACGTCACGATAGATGCGCTCGACCGGATAATCTGACAGATAGCCATAGCCGCCGTGAATCTGGATCGCGGCCGAGCAGACTTCCTCTGCCATTTCGGATGCGACCAGCTTGGCCATGGAGGCTTCTTTCAGGCATGGCTGGCCTGCTTCGCGCAAGGCTGCGGCATGCAGCACCATTTGCCGTGCGGTTTCGATTTTTGTCGCCATATCCGCCAGTTTGAACGCAACCGCCTGATGCTCGCCAATCGGTTTGCCAAAGGCAAGGCGTTCTCTAGCATAGGTGCGGGCTGCTTCAAATGCCGCACGTGCCATGCCGACAGCCTGTGCGGCAATGCCGATGCGCCCGCCTTCAAGATTGGCAAGCGCGATCTTGTAGCCTTCGCCTTCTGCGCCGAGGCGGTTTTCCACCGGTACGCGCATGCCTGTGAAGGCAAGCGCGCAGGTGTCGGAGGCATGCTGGCCAAGCTTGTGCTCCACCGACACAACTTCATAGCCCGGTGTGTCGGTCGGCACGATGAAAGCGGAAATGCCTTTCTTGCCTGCAGAAGGATCGGTCACGGCAAAGACAATCACCACATTGCCATTCTTGCCCGACGTGATGAACTGCTTGGCACCGTCGATCACATAATGATCGCCGTCGCGACGCGCACGCGTCTTGAGTGCGGAGGCATCCGAGCCTGCCTGCGGTTCGGTCAGGGCAAAGCCGCCAATCCATTCGCCGGATGCCATTTTGGGCAGGAAACGGCGTTTCTGCTCTTCCGTGCCAAAGCGCAAAATCGGCATGCAGCCAACGGAGGAATGCACCGACACGATGGTCGAGCAGGCGCCATCCGCAGCGGCAATTTCTTCCAGCGCCACCGCATAGGCCACCATGCCAAGGTCGGAGCCGCCCCATTCTTCCGGTACCAGCATGCCGAGAAAGCCAAGCGCGCCCATTTCAGCAAGCTCCGTGCGCGGAAAGCTGTGCTCGCGGTCACGCTGGGCAGCGCCTGGCGCAAGACGCTCCTGCGCAAAGGCGCGCACCGCATCGCGGATCTGCATTTGCGTCTCATTGAGCAACATCAGACAATCCTTTCGATTGCCACGGCAGTCGCCTCACCGCCGCCAAGACAGATTGCCGCCATGCCACGCTTCAGCCCATGAGTTTCAAGGGCAGCAAGCAGTGTCACCATGATGCGCGCGCCCGATGCGCCGATCGGATGGCCAAGGGCGCAGGCACCACCATGAATATTGACCTTGTCATGCGGCAGGTCGAGATCGCGCATTGCGGCCATGGCGACCACGGCAAAGGCCTCATTGATCTCGAACAGATCAACGTCTTTCAGCTTCCAGCCGGTCTTGTCGGACAGTTTGCGCAGAGCACCGATAGGCGCGGTCGGAAACAGGCCGGGCTTGTCGCCATAGGTGGCATGAGCAGTCAGGACAGCACGCGGGGTGAGGCCGCGCTTGTCTGCTTCCGAGGCGCGCATCAGCACAAGGGCGGCCGCGCCATCGGAAATCGATGAGGAATTGGCTGCCGTTACCGTGCCGCCGTCGCGAAAGGCGGGACGCAGAGTCGGGATCTTGTCGATTTTCGCCTTGCCCGGCTGTTCGTCAATCGTCACGGTCACTTCCGCGCGACCGGCTTGCACGCTCACCGGCGTGATTTCCGCGGCAAACAGCCCTTCTTGAATCGCCTTTTGTGCGCGTGTCAGCGAGGCAATGGCAAATTCATCCTGATCCTCGCGGGTGAATTGATAGGCCTCGGCACAGTCTTCGGCAAAGGTGCCCATCAGACGCCCACGGTCATAGGCATCTTCCAGCCCATCGAGGAACATATGATCCAGCACCTGACCATGGCCCATGCGGTAGCCGCCGCGCGCCTTTGGCAGGAGATAGGGCGCATTGGTCATGCTTTCCATGCCGCCCGCCACAACCACATCGGCAGAGCCTGCAAGCAGAAGATCATGACCGAGCATGGCCGCCTTCATGCCGGATCCGCACATTTTGTTGATGGTTGTCGCCGCACTGCCAAGCGAAAGGCCAGCTTTCAGGGCCGCCTGACGGGCAGGCGCCTGTCCCTGACCGGCCGGCAGAACGCAGCCCATGAAAATTTCCTCAACCGCCTCCGGGGCAAGGCCAGCACCTGCAAGCGCCCCCTTGATGGCGGCTGCGCCAAGATCGGTGGCCTGCAGATTGGCAAAATCGCCCTGAAAACCGCCCATGGGCGTGCGCGCCGCACCGACAATGACGACAGGATCGCTGTTGGACATGATTTCCTCCGGCTTTTACTTTGCGGCCATGCGCAATGCGCCGTCCAGACGAATGACTTCGCCGTTCAGCATCTGGTTTTCGATAATATGGCGGACAAGGGCGGCATATTCTGCCGGATCACCAAGGCGCGGCGGGAAAGGCACGGACTTGCCAAGCCCATCCTGTACCTCCTGCGGCATGCCTGCCATCATGGGAGTGGCGAAAATGCCCGGTGCAATGGTCATGACGCGGATGCCATGGCGGGCAAGCTCGCGTGCGGCAGGCAGGGTGAGGGCGGCAACGCCGCCTTTCGATGCCGAATAGGCGACCTGACCGATCTGTCCGTCAAAGGCGGCAACCGAGGCCGTATTGATAATGACGCCGCGTTCGCCGCCCTGGCCTGGCTCATTTTGGGCAATTGCCTCGGCAGCAAGCCGGAGCATGTTGAACGTGCCAGTGAGATTGATGGCAATGGCGCGCGCAAAGCTTTCAAGCCGATGTGGTCCGTCGCGACCAAGCACCTTTTCGCCCGGCGCAATGCCTGCACAATTGACCAGACCATCAACGCGGCCAAAAGCCTTGAGGGTTGCGGCAATGGCTGCCTTGCCATCTTCTTCGCTGGCCACATCGGTAGGTTGAAAAATGGCGGCGCCGCCAAGTTCGCTTGCGCTTGCTTTGCCGGCTTCGGCATTGACATCCAGCACAACGGCCTTGCCGCCCGCATCCACAACCATTCTGGCAACGGCCTTGCCAAGGCCGGAACCAGCCCCCGTAATGAGAAAGACACGATCCTGAATCTGCATTTCTGTCTCCAATCAGGCCTGAGCCAGTTTTTCAATTTCAGCTTTGCGCAACAGGAAGCGCTGGATCTTGCCGCTCGGTGTCTTGGGCAGTTCGGCGACAAAATCGATCGCGCGCGGATAGGCATGAGCCGAAAGGCGTTTCTTGACATGCTGTGCCAGTTCTTCGGTGAGTTCAGGCGTTCCTTCAAAGCCGGGTGCCAGCACCACAAAGGCTTTCACGATTTCCGTGCGCTGCGGGTCAGGCACACCAATCACCGCGACTTCAGTGACAGCAGCATGTTCCAGCAGAGCGCTTTCCACATCAAACGGCCCGATGCGATAGCCGGACGAGGTGATCACATCATCGGCGCGGCCGATGAAGCTGATCGAGCCATCCGGTTCGAATTCCACCGTATCGCCCGTGCGGTAATAGCCGCCGGCAATGGCGGGCGTTTCCTGCTGATAATAGCCGGTAAACCACAGAAGCGGCGAGTTGTTTATGTCAACCGCCAGAATGCCGGGCCGATTGGGGCCGACCTCATTGCCATTGTCATCCAGAACCGCAACGCGATAGCCCGGCATGGCATAGCCGGCCGAGCCATGACGCACCGGATGCTTGAGGCCGCGATGATTGTTGACCACCATGCCAAGCTCGGTCTGACCGTAATGATCATGAATGGGCACGGCGAGATTGGCCTCAAACCAGCGGATGACTTCAGGATTGAGCGGCTCGCCCGCGCTGGAGACCACGCGCAGCTTGCCCTTGATGCGCTGCGCGGCTTCCAGGCCTGCCGCCATCAAACTGCGATAGGCGGTCGGAGAACCGGCAAGGCTGGTGACACCGAGGCGCTCGATAATGTCATAGGTGCTCTCGGCGGTAAAACCACCTTCATAAAGCGTGGTGGCCATGCCCAGCATCAGCGGGCCGGTGATGGCATAATAAAGTCCGTAAGCCCAGCCAGGATCGGCAATGTTCCAGAAAACATCATCGGGGCGCAGGTCAACGGCATCACGCATATAGACACCGAAGGCCAGAAGCGCGCGCAGCGGCACAGGAACCCCCTTGGGCAGGCCAGCCGTGCCGGAGGTTGACATCATCATGAAAAGATCATCGCCTTTGCGCATGACGGGCGCACAATCGCTTGATGCGGCGGCAACTTCCGCGCGGAAATCAATATCGCCCGGTAAAAGCGTTTCGCCCTCGGTAATGATGGTGGCAATCTGCGGGCAAACCTCCATGCCTTCAAGCTTGGGGCGATTGGCGCTGTTCGTCACGACCAGTTTTGCGCCGCTGGTCTTGAAACGGTGCTCAATGGCTTTCGGACCGAAGGCGGTAAACAGTGGCTGGTAAACCGCGCCAATGCGCCAGACGCCGAGAATGGTGGCAACCAGATCAACCGTGCGAGGCAACAGGCCGGCTACACAATCGCCAGCACCAATGCCATGCGCTTTCAGCATATTGCCGATACGGGCCGAAAGATCGCGCAATTGTTCAAATGTATATTCTGTCAGCGTGCCGTCGGCGACAATGGCGCGCAGGGCAAGACGGTTTTCGCCGACATAACGGTCGCAGCATTCGATACAGGCATTGAGACCTGTCGCCGGATCGCCGTCGAGCAGTGCAATGACATTTTCAATACGAAATTGTGCAACCGCGTTCTCATAGAGCGCAGGCTGCGAAACCGCAGACTGTTTGGTCATTATGATCTCCTCCTGGCCAGATCTTTCACTGGCATGGCCGCACCTCCTGCAGCCAGGGGAAGGTTACGTCGCTCAAATATGGCAAACAATGACAGAAAATGACTTTAAGGATGATCGGATTTGCAATAAATAGCCAAACATGAAGCGTCACAATATCACTCCCGGTTTTGTCGAAGATGCGCTGGAACGCGTCCGTGCGGCGGGTTTTGATCCTGCATCGCTCATGGTTGCAGCCGGTCTGCCGGAACATGTCAGCGAGCCGATCAGCAATATTGAATATGGTCGTTTGTGGTGGCTGATTGCCGAGACCTTGCAGGATGAATTTTTCGGATTGGCGGCTCGGCCGATGCGTCCGGGCAGTTTCAACATGATGTGCTACGCCGTGCTTCATGCCGGCACGCTGGAGCGGGCACTGCGGCGCTCCCTGCAGTTTCTCAATCTTGTGCTCGAAAATCCGCGTGGCGATTTGCGTATTCGTGACGGGGTTGCCGAAATTGTGCTGACGGGGAAGCCGGCGGCGCATCCGGCCTTTGCCTATCGCACCTATCTGCTCATTCTGATGGGCGTTGCCTGCTGGCTGGTGGGCAGGCGCATTCCGTTGCGCCATCTTGATTTTGCCTGTCCGGCGCCTGTGCACCGACAGGATTACCGTCAGTTCTTTGGCGCCCCAGTCCTGTTTGATCAGCGGGAAACGAGGCTCGTCTTTGATTCGTCCTATCTTTCAGCGCCGATCGTGCGCAGCGAAGCTGCGCTGGAAAGTTTTCTGCGAGAGGCGCCTGCCAATATTCTCATCCGCTACCGGCACGACCATGATGTTTCCTTGCGCGTGCGCACGCTGCTTGGCCAATGCGCCTTTTCTGACTGGCCGGACTTTGACGCGGTGGCACGACAGTTGCGTCTGTCGCCGGCAACGCTGCGGCGCAAGTTGCGTGCCGAAGGCCAGAGTTTTGGCGCAATCCGGGATGAGCTGCGCCTTGTTGCCGCACAGAAACTGCTGCGCGAACGACAGCACGCCATCGCGGAAATTGCTGCTGAACTGGGCTATAGCGAGCCAAGCGCCTTTTACCGCGCCTTTCAGAAACAGATGGGACAAAGCCCGGCGCAATACCGTAAGTTGCACCTATCTCAATGAGAATTCAGCATTTCTTGTCGCAAGGCCGTTGAATTTTCTGAAAACTGGCAGAAATTCACAATTTTTGCTTGCACCTTTCGCCGCAAATACCCACATGGCTGTGGCATGAGGGCGTTTGTACCAATTGCCTATGGCCTGCGGCGAAATTGCACTTTGCGGTACACGCCGTAGTTTCATAGTGAAAGAATGTGACCAGCATTTGTCTCGCAAGAAAATCATCTGACAGGGTTTATCGTGGCTGTCCTTTCCCTCGCTGCCGAACAAAATTCGCTCTATCATGCGCCATGCCGGGCATGCGAAGACTGCTCTGTGCGTCGAATGGCTGTGTGTTCTGTCCTTGATGACAACGAGCTGTATGCGCTCGAAGCCATCATGTCCACCAGGAAGCTTGCCGCCAATGAAATGCTGCTTGAAGAAGGCGAGCCGAAGAAGCGCGTTTTCAGCCTTACGTCGGGCGTGATACGTCTTTACACCTCCCTGCCGGACGGTCGGCGTCAGATTGCGGGTTTTTTGTTCCCAGGTGATTATATTGGTCTTGCCGATGACGAAGTCTATTCGCAATCGGCGGAAGCGGTCATACCTTCCGTGCTTTGCTCCTTTTCAGCGCGCGACATGGACGAGTTGATGGGGCAGTTTCCTAAGCTGAAGGAACGGCTTTATCAGATGACACGCATTGCCCTGCGCGCAGCGCGCGACAACCAGCTCGTGCTGGGCAGGCTTGCGCCGGTTGAAAAGCTGGCAAGTTTCCTGCTGTTGTTGTCAGCGCGTGCCGAACAGCGTGGAGAGCCTGCCAATCCGGTGCATCTGGTAATGAATCGCATTGATATTGCAGATTATCTGGGCCTGACCATCGAAACGGTAAGCCGCAGTTTCACCAAACTGAAGACGCAGGGCCTCATCCATCTGCCAGATGCCAATACGGTCGAAATCCTGTCGCACCGTTCCCTGTCTGCCGTTGCAGGCATCAATCCGCATATCTGAGCCTTTACGCACCCAATTCTGTTGATTTGAATCAATGCAGGCGTGTGGATGACGCATTAGGTTCGTGCCTAAGGTAGGACGCTGGATGCTTGCAGCTTCTGGTCAGTCGTCATTGTGGCATGAGCAGGGGACACAATTTACGGCTTATGCATGTGAGCTGGCCCAGCCATGCGTGCAAGGCCGTCGGAGCGTTCTGCTGAAGCGAGTTGGCCCTCAAGGGGAAGGGGCTCTGTAACGCAAGGCAGGCGGAGATTATGCGATATGCGTGACGACGTTCTAAGACGCTATGCGGCGCTGGCGGTTCCTCGCTATACGTCGTTTCCGACTGCTGCAGACTTTACCACGCAAACACCGGATACGATGCGCCGCTGGCTGCGTCAGATCGGGCCGGCTGAGCATGTCTCGCTTTATATTCATGTCCCTTATTGTCGCGAGATCTGCCATTATTGCGGTTGCCATGCCAAGATGGCCATCCGTGAGGATGTGATCGCCAATTATGTGGCGGCGCTGCTAAGTGAAATCGATACGGTAGGTGCTGCCCTGAGTGCGCGTCCGAAGGTCGTCCACCTGCATTGGGGTGGCGGTACGCCCTCCATTCTGAGCGAAAAACAGTTCAAGGCTGTGGTCACGGCCTTGCAGCTTGCCTTTGAATTCGACCCGGCGATGGAGCATGCAATCGAGCTTGATCCGCGTACGGTTACGCCGCAGCTTGTGCAGACCTTGGCACATATCGGCGTCAATCGCGCCAGCCTCGGTGTGCAGGATATTGATGAAAAGGTACAGAAAGCCATTGGCCGCATTCAGCCTTTTGAAACAGTCAGGCGCGCGACAGACCTGCTGCGCGAGGTTGGTATCAGCAGGATCAACTTCGATCTGATCTACGGTCTGCCCTATCAGACGGTCGAGACCATCCGTTCAACCTGTGAAAAGGTGGCCAGCCTCAAACCTGACCGGGTTGCCTGTTATGGCTATGCCCATCTGCCGCAGCGCCGCTCCAATCAGCGTCTGGTCGATGCAAGCCTGCTGCCGGATGCGGATGAGCGTTTCGTGCAGGCGCAGACAGTGGCGGACTGTTTCAGGTCCTATGGCTATCAGCCGGTCGGCATCGACCATTATGCCTTGCCGGATGATTCCCTTGCCATTGCCGCACGCTCCGGCACGCTGAACCGTAATTTCCAAGGCTACACCGATGACACCTGCGAAACACTGATCGGCTTTGGCCCATCATCGATTTCCCAGTTTCATGGCGGCTATGTCCAGAATATTGCGGATGTCGGCCAGTACCGCAAACGGGTGGAATCGGGCGATCTTGCGACTGTGCGCGGCTATACGCTGCGCGATTCCGACCGTATCCGCGCCAGGATCATCACCGCGCTCATGTGCAATTTCGCTGTCGATCTGAATGAAGTCGCGCCTGACATGGAATTTTCTGACGAACTGGCGCTCTTGCGTCCCCTGGTCGCTGATGGGGTGGTCGAGGTGAAAAACGGCATCATTCGCGCAACCGAAGATGGCAAGCCGTTGATTCGTCTCGTCGCGGCTGCTTTCGACGAGTTCCGCAAGGAGAATGTTCAGGCTTTCAGCTGCGCCGTCTGATCGCAGCAACGCAGCCCGGAACGGCTTGTCCGGGCATGAAAATTGGGAATTGCCGCTGCACCGGGCCGTCAATGGGTCAGTGGCATGGGAGCGCCGCTTGTTGGGGGATGAGCGGCGCTCCATGTTTTTCAGGCTCGTCCTGATCGGTCAGGCCTTTTTGCGCTGTTCCAGCTTGGGCAGGAAAATGGTGAGCAGGCCCAGTGTCGGCATGAAGGAGCAGAACCAGTAAACGAAATCGATGCCCTTGCGGTCGGCGACAATGCCAAGAACTGCGGCCGCAATACCGGCAATGCCGAAGGCAAGGCCAAAGAACAGGCCCGACACCATGCCAACACGGCCGGGCAGCAATTCCTGCGCATAGACGATGATGGCCGGGAAGGCGGAAGCCAGAATAAAGCCAATGATCACGGTCAGAACAGCGGTAAGATAGAGATTGGCATAGGGCAGCACCAACGTGAAGGGCAGGATCCCCAGGATCGATACCCAGATCACCTTGCGCGCGCCAATTCGGTCGCCAATCGGCCCGCCAAAGATGGTGCCCGCCGCAACGGCACTCAGGAACAGGAACAGCAATAATTGCGCAGTCTGCATGGAGACGCCAAAGCGGTGCATGGTGTAGAAGGTGTAATAGCTGGTCAGGCTGGCGAGATAGACATACTTCGTGAAGATCAGCAGCGCCAGAACCACCAGCGAAATCATGGCGGTGCGTCTGGAGACCGGCAATGTCTTGTCCGCTTGCGCCTTTCGGACATTGGCCTTGCGGTAGCGGCTGTACCAGTTGCCGACAAACCAGAGCAGGACAATGCCCATCAGGGCTGCGATGGAAAACCATGAAACGCTGATCTGGCCGAAGGGCAGGACAACGAAAGCTGCCAGCAATGGCCCGATGGATGAGCCGAAATTGCCGCCCACCTGAAACAGCGATTGTGCAAAGCCATGCCGCCCGCCAGATGCCATGCGTGCCACACGGGCAGCCTCCGGATGGAAGACCGACGAGCCAAAGCCGACAAAGGCAGCTCCCATCAACAGAAAGGGATAGCTGTGCGCGGTTGCCAGCAGAATCAGCCCGATCAGCGTGCAGCACATGCCAAAGGGCAGTGAATAGGGCATTGGACGCTTGTCGGTATAGATGCCGACAATCGGCTGCAGGATTGAGGCCGTGACCTGAAAGGTGAAGGTCAGCAGGCCGATCTGCCAGAAATCGAGGCTGTAATTGGCCTTCAGCATGGGATAGATCGCCGGCAGGAGCGATTGCATCATGTCATTAAGAAAATGGGCCACGCTTGTGGCCAGGATAACGGCAACGACCGTATTTTCGCCGCTCTTGGTCGGCTGCTCTGCAGCGTTTACACGCATTGTGTAACTCCAATGTCCACCAGATTGCCATCACGGGGCGCAATTGTCGGCGTCATCGCTTTGGCATGCTGCAAATTAGCGAACTTCAGGGGGCTGGCAACTGGTTTGCGGCAAAACCGTGCCGTTTGTGCCGAACTAAATCGATCTATTGCGCCTTGATCACGCGAAATTCATCACTCCGGTCTGCAAAAGCCGTAATTATGCGCACTCGGGGATTGTTTTTGCAATCTGATGTAATTGTGGCGCGAAATTGCAAATTATGATTGCATTGTTTACAATAAACATAAGTCAGCCAATCAGTTCGAGCCACCCGTCACGCCCGATTGCAACTGCACGCATATAATCCGAAAGAAATATTGAATGTAATTGGAATTGTTTCTGTGTGTTTTGAGCAGTAATAGAAGCGCATGTTGTTTAAACGCCGAAATCCCCCGACGCCCATGGAGCGCCTTCGGGTCATGCTGTGGCCGCGCCGGTCCTTTTCCCGCTCGTTGAAATACGGCAGCAAAAGGATTCTGCGCATTTCCGCATCCCCGCATGCGATTGCTATGGGGCTTGCGATTGGCATATTTGCCGCTTTCACGCCCTTCTTTGGATTTCATCTGATCATTGCGGTCGTGCTTGCCTATTTTCTGGCTGGCAATGTCGCTGCTGCCGCGCTTGGCACTGCCGTGGCCAATCCGCTGACCTTGCCTTTCATCTGGGGTAGTACCTTTGAGATCGGCCGGTTTTTCCTGCGTGGTGAGTTCGGCAAGGAGCCGCCGCTGCGGCTTGGGGCTGCACTGGAGACCATGCATTTCAGTGAAATCTGGGGCCCGCTGATCAAGCCCATGCTGTTGGGGTCGCTGGTGCTGGGGGCTGGCTTTGCAGTTTTGACCTATTTCACGACATTCTATTTCGTGGCCTCCATGCGCCGCCGCCGCGTTGTTCGGATGAAGGTGCGTCAGATGGCAGGCAGGAAGGCGGCTTCATGATCATCGGCATTGGCTCGGATCTCATTGATATTCGCCGGATTGAACAGGCGCTGGAAAGACATGGCCAGCGCTTTTGCGATCGTGTTTTTACCGAGATTGAACAGAAAAAATCCGAAGGGCGCAAACAGCGCGCGGCATCCTATGCCAAGCGGTTTGCTGCCAAGGAAGCCTGTGCCAAGGCGTTGGGAACGGGCATTGCGCAAGGGGTTTTCTGGCGCGACATGGGGGTTGTCAACACGCCTTCCGGCAAGCCGACCATGGAGTTGACAGGTGGCGCGGCCGAACATCTGAAGCGTTTGTTGCCAGAAGGCACGCGTCCTGCCATACATCTGACAATTACTGATGATTTTCCTTTGGCAAAGGCCTTTGTGATCATCGAAGCACTGCCGGAGACGGATCAATGAACCTGAAGCCGTGCAAGGGACTGGAAAACCTGCGGATCGTGATCCACACCCGGCCGTTGTGCTGATTGCTTCGGCGCATTTTAGCCAGTAGAACAGCGCATCAATAGCAAGCGGAGAAAGAATGAGCGTGTCCAGCAAGAGCGGTAGCAAAAAATCCGGCGGCCTGTGGGAGACTATCAGCGTTATTGTTCAGGCCCTGTTGCTTGCGCTGATCATTCGCACATTCCTGTTTCAGCCTTTCAGCATTCCGTCGGGGTCGATGCGTCCGACCCTGCTTGAAGGCGATTATCTCTTTGTGTCCAAATATGCCTATGGCTATTCGCGCTATTCGCTGCCCTTCGGCCTTGATCTGTTCAATGGCCGCATCTGGAGCGCCGAGCCGAAGCGCGGCGATGTGGTCGTCTTCAAGCTGCCGAGCGACCCGTCGGTGGATTACATCAAGCGCGTGATCGGTCTGCCGGGCGACAGGATCCAGATGCGTGACGGCGTGCTTTACATCAATGACACGCCGGTCAAGCGTGAACTGATTGGCACGATCGACAATCCGGATGTGACCGAAGTGAACCGCCCGGTCGAGGTCTATCGCGAAACCCTGCCCAATGGCGTGAGCTATGACACGCTTGATCTGACGCCGAATTCATTTGGCGACAACACCCGCGTGTTTGAGGTGCCGGAAGGGCATTATTTCATGATGGGTGACAATCGCGATAATTCACTCGATAGCCGCTTTTCGGTTGGCTATGTCCCATTTGAAAATCTTGTTGGCCGCGCTAATATCATTTTCTTCTCGATTGCCGACAAGGCAAGTCCGTTGGAAATTTGGAAATGGCCGACTGATATGCGCTTCAGCCGTCTGTTTACCTGGGTGAATGGAACGCCGCATACGGCAGTCACCGGAAACTGAAATGACCATGATGAAATCAGCCGCGTCGGTGCTGGAAGAGCGCACCGGCCATCGCTTTCTGAATCTGAAGCGCCTGGAGCAGGCGCTCACCCATTCGAGCGTCCAGGTGCCGCATGGCGCCAATTATGAGCGGCTGGAATTTCTGGGCGACCGGGTTCTGGGGCTTCTGGTTGCCGAAATGCTGTTTCAAACCTTCCCGGAAGCGACAGAAGGCGAACTTTCGGTGCGCCTGAATGCGCTGGTCAATGCCGAGACCTGTGCTGCGATTGCCGATGAGATTGGCCTTGCCAAATTCATTCGTACTGGAGCCGACATCAAGAGCCTCAATGACAAGCGGCTGTTGAATGTGCGTGCTGATGTGGTCGAGGCGCTGATTGCCACGATCTATCTCGATGGCGGCCTGGAAGCAGTGCGACCATTCGTGCATAAATACTGGAAAGAGCGTTCGCTGGTGACGGGGGCTGCCAGACGCGATGCCAAGACCGAGTTGCAGGAATGGGCGCATCAGCGCGGCAATGTGCACCCGACCTATGCCATTGTCAGCCGCGTTGGCCCTGATCACGATCCCGTCTTTACGGTAGAAGTGACGGTGCCGGGGCTTGCGCCGGAAACGGGGGTCGGACGCTCAAAGCGTATTGCCGAACAGGCAGCGGCGGAAGCCTTGCTCTATCGCGAGGCGGTGTGGAAACGTGCTGGTGCCGCGTAACTGGGCGCGAGGCATCGCCGTGTCTTTCAAGACAGTCCTGTTATGATTGCCCGAATGATGCAGCTTCGCTGTTGAGGCAGAAACGTCGTCCGAGCGCAGTTTCAGGAAAAATGGGTACCGGCTTTCTGTCCGGAATTGCGAAAACGATATGCTATACATGCATGCCAAAAAGGATCGAGCATGACAAACCCGACATTGCCGCAGGAAGGCGAGCAGCAGAATATGGCCACACGCTCTGGCTTTGTCGCCCTGATTGGCGCGCCCAATGCGGGCAAGTCCACGCTGGTCAATCAGCTTGTCGGCACCAAGGTTTCGATCGTCACCCATAAGGTGCAGACGACGCGTGCGCTGGTGCGCGGTATTTTCATCGAAGGCCCGGCGCAGATCGTTCTGGTAGACACGCCCGGTATTTTCCGCCCGAAACGCCGGCTTGACCGTGCCATGGTTACTACGGCCTGGGGAGGCGCGAAGGATGCCGACATCATTCTCGTGCTGATTGATGCGCAGGTTGGGCTGAATGACAATGCCGAAGCCTTGCTTGAAAATGTGAAGCAAGCGCGCCAGAAAAAGGTTCTGGTGCTCAACAAGGTTGATCGGGTTGATCCGCCAAGGCTTTTGAAACTGGCACAAAGAGCCAATGAGCTGGCAGCCTTTGATCAGACATTCATGGTTTCGGCACTGACCGGTTCTGGCTGCAAGGATCTGGCGAAATATCTCGCTGAAAATGTACCGCAAGGCCCGTGGTATTATCCGGAAGACCAGATTTCCGACATGCCGATGCGCCAGCTCGCCGCTGAAATTACCCGCGAGAAACTCTATCTGCGCCTGCATGAGGAACTGCCTTATGCCTCGACCATCGAGACCGAGCGCTGGGAAGAGCGCAAGGACGGCTCGGTGCGCATTGAGCAGGTGATCTATGTCGAGCGCGACAGCCAGAAAAAGATCGTGCTTGGCCATAAGGGCGAGACGATCAAGGCCATCGGCCAGGCCGCGCGCAAGGAAATTTCCGAAATTCTGGAACAGCCGGTGCATCTGTTCCTGTTTGTGAAGGTGCGCGAAAACTGGGGCAATGACCCGGAACGCTACCGCGAAATGGGGCTTGATTTTCCGATCTGAGGCGACAGCTGATTGCCATGGAATGGCGTGATGAAGGTATAATTCTCGGAACGCGCCGCCATGGCGAAACAAGCGTGATTGTCGAGGTGATGACCCGTGCGCATGGCCGCCATCTCGGCATGGTGCGCGGCGGGCGATCACGCCGCATGCAGCCTCTGTTGCAGCCGGGAAATCATGTGGATCTGACATGGTGGGCGCGGCTGGATGAACATCTTGGCAGTTTCACCATTGAGCCATTGGGTTTTGCCGCGGCGCGCCTGATTGAAATGCCGGTTGCGCTTTATGGCATCCAGCTTGCCGCCGCTCATCTGCGCCTTTTGCCCGAACGCGATGTGCATCGCGGGCTATATGAAACGCTGCGTCTCATCATCGATCATTTTGATGATCCGCTTGCTGCGGGCGAATTGCTCTTGCGCTTTGAAGTGATGATGCTGGAAGAGCTGGGCTTTGGGCTTGATCTGCGTGAATGTGCGGCAACCGGGCGCAAGGACGATCTCATCTATGTCTCGCCCAGATCAGGCCGCGCCGTTTGTCGCGAGGCGGGGGCGCCCTGGGCTGACAAGCTCTTGGCTCTGCCGGGCTTTGTCCTTGATACATCCGTGCGCGCCACAAGCTTTGACGAGCTTGCCAAGGCCTATCGGATGACAGGCTATTTCTTCATGCGCCATGTTTGGGAGCCGCGTGCTCAACCCCCGCCTGATGCGCGAAGCGGCTTTCTCAATGCAATAGAACGGAGCCTCAGGGCCTGATGGGCAGGCTGAAGACCTCTCCTTCAAAGGCATCTGCGCCGCGGCCAATGGTGCGAATGGCCGTCTCCATCCGCCCCTGCCGTGCCAGCAATTGATCTGCCAGCGCAATCAGCCGGATATTGGGGGTTGCTGATGGGGAAAGCCTGCGCAGCTGCATGGCAAGCCTGGCTTCGTCCTGCTCAGGCATCAGGGCTGCGGCGGTAATGAAGGCTGCGGCCGGCGAGCGCGAAACACCTGCATGGCAATGTATGAGCAAAGGCGCATGCCGCGGCCATGCGCGCACGAAATCAAGCAGCTGCGCCACATGACCGACTTCCGGCAGCACCAGCCCGGCACGCGGTTCGGTAATGTCGTTGAAAGCCAGAACCAGCCGCGCAAAGGCATGATTTGCGGCGATGGTACAGACCTCGCCGCTCGTCAGCGTCACGATATGGCTTGGCCGGTGCAGGACGATCTGTTCTGCCAGTTGCGATTGTGGGCAGACGATGACGGATGACATGCTCATCCCTTGCGGCTTTGGTCAAGTGATTGAAAACGCGTAAGAAACTCTGCCTGCACAACTTGCGTCGGGCGTGGAGTGAGATCAAGCCCGTCAGGATCAAAGCCGTGCGGGCGGCCAAAATATCTGGTGGCTTCGCTTTCGGTAAAACCGGCAAGCCGTGTTGCCTCGAAATAGGCGGCAACGCGGTCGGCGCGCTTGATCAGTGACTTCAACCGGGCAGGCATGGAGGCGGGCAGCGAAAATCGCAGGTGAATGGCAGTTTCCAGCCGGGTTTCGATCAGCTTGTAATTGCCGCCCATCACGGCCTTGAACGGCGAGATCATGTCGCCGATCACATATTCGGGTGCGTCATGCAGCAGTGCAAACATCTGCCATTCCTGCGAGGCATCCGGCACGATACGGTTGAAGATCTGTTCTACCAGTAGTGAATGCTGTGCCACCGAATAGGCATGTTCACCGATCGTCTGGCCATTCCAGCGTGCCACACGGGCAAGCCCATGCGCAATGTCGGAAATCTCGATATCGAGCGGCGAGGGGTCGAGCAGATCAAGCCTGCGTCCCGACAACATGCGTTGCCATGCGCGTGGAGTCCCATTGGAACGATCTGCGACGGCCATCAGTTTTCTTCCGCTGCTTCGGTTGGGAAAATGAAACGCACATTGGGCGGCAGGTCGAGCGTGATGGCCGTCTCGCCGGCAAGGATAGGCGTGTTGCTGTCGATCGCTTGCTTGACGCGGTCGATGCGCACGAGGGCAATGCCGATACCAACGGCCGAACTGCCAAGCGTGCCGATCTCGCGGCCGCCAGCGGTGATCACTGTGCCTTTTTCGGGCAGCCCCGCTTCCGCCGTTGCCACCAGAACGCGCCGCCTTGGTGTGCCGCGATGCTGCATGCGAGAGACCACTTCCTGCCCGACAAAACAGCCTTTCGGGAAGTCAACCCCGCCAGTCTGATCGAAATTGATGTCATGCGGGAAAACCTCGCCATAGGCATAATCGGCTTCGCCTTCCGCAATGCCATGGCTTGCACGCAGTTTCGTCCAGGCGGTCTGATCATCCGTACCATCCGCCTTGCCATAAATACGCATGACATTGAGTTTCGCCGGAAAGCGCGTATCGCGCTTGAGGACACAACCTTCAGGCACAGGCGAATCACTGTGCCAGCTTGTGCTGATCAGTGATTCTGGCAATTGGCTTATTTCGGCCTTGGCGCGCAGGCGATAAAGCATCATGCGCTTGGCGAAATCGGCGGCAATGCTCTTGGGCAGATCAAGGCGAAAACCATTGTCGATACGTGAAATCAGGAAATCAAACAAGATCTTGCCCTGTGGCGTCAGCAATGCGCCGGGTTTCACTTCATCTGCCGTGAGTTTTCCCAGATCGGTGGTGATCACGGCTTGCAGAAATTTTTCGGCCTCTTCGCCAGTGATATGGACGAGTGCCCTGTTGGAAAGATTTACCGTCTTGGCCTGATCCGTCATCGCTTCTTCCTTGCCTTTCGCGCCATCGTTACGTAAGCCGCAATGCAAAGGCTCGCAAGTCCCATCACGACCGCAGGAGACAAGAATGGCTGAGACGTTTGATACGATTCTGAGAGGTGCCACCATCGTCAATCATGATGGCATTGGTGCGCGTGACATCGGCATCCGGGGCGGACGCATTGCAGCCATTGGTTCGCTTGGGACAAACAGCGCGGGTGAGGTGATCGACTGCACAGGCCTGCATATTCTGCCGGGCGTGGTGGATAGCCAGGTGCATTTCCGTGAGCCGGGGCTTGAGCACAAGGAAGACTTGGAAACCGGCTCACGCGCTGCCGTGCTTGGCGGTGTGACGGCGGTTTTTGAAATGCCGAACACCAAGCCGCTCACGACCTCGGCCGAAGCGCTGGAAGACAAGGTCAGGCGTGGCCGCCATCGCATGCATTGCGATTTTGCCTTCTGGGTTGGTGGCACGCGTGACAATGCCGGGGACGTGCCGGAACTGGAACGTCTGCCGGGGGCTGCTGGCATCAAGGTTTTCATGGGCTCGTCCACCGGCGATCTGCTGGTTGAAGACGATGAGGGGGTGCGCTCGATCCTGAAGAATACGCGCCGCCGCGCCGCCTTCCATTCGGAAGACGAATTCCGTCTGCGCGAGCGCACGGGCCTGCGCGTTGAGAGCGATCCATCAAGCCACCCGGTCTGGCGTGATGAAATTGCCGCCCTGCAATGCACCGAACGGCTGGTGCGTATTGCGCATGAAACCGGCGCGCGCATCCATGTGCTGCATATTTCGACGGCAGAAGAGATCGAGTTTCTGAAGAATCACAAGGATGTGGCAACCTGTGAGGCAACGCCGCATCATCTGACGCTTTCGGCTGATGACTACAGGACACTTGGCAATCTGATCCAGATGAACCCGCCTGTGCGCGACAAGCGCCACCGCGACGGCGTGTGGGTCGGTATCAATCAGGGCATTGTCGATGTACTTGGCTCCGACCATGCGCCGCACACGATGGAAGAAAAGCAGAAGCCATATCCGGCTTCACCTTCTGGCATGACCGGTGTTCAGACGCTGGTGCCGATCATGCTCGATCATGTGAATGCAGGAAGGCTCACGCTGGAACGCTTTGTCGATCTTTCAAGCCACGGTCCGAACCGCATTTTCGGCATGTCGCGTAAAGGCCGTATCGCGGTTGGATATGATGCGGATCTGACCATCGTCGACATGAAGCGTCGCGAGACGATCACGCATGAACAGGCGGGGTCAAAGGCTTGCTGGACGCCTTATCATGGCAAGACCGTGACCGGCTGGCCGATCGGCACCTTTGTGCGTGGTATCAAGGTGATGTGGGAGGCGGAAATCGTCAATCCGCATCAGGGCGAGCCGGTCGAATTCATCGAGGCTTTGCCTCGTTAGGACATGTCTCCCAAAACAGCCGCTTTTGGGATGCGCTTCGCATTCCTGTACCAAGCGCCTGCGTTTTCGCGGGCGCTTTTGCCATTATGGCTGACAGCTTATTGAAGGACGCGGCATTTCAGCAAGGCGCCAGAAACGATCTGTTCGCGCATTTTTTCAAGCAGCGCCAGCGCACATTCCTCGCCTGCATTGCCGATGAGTTCGGTGAGCGCCGTGGTGAAAGCGGCTTCCGCCAGGATTTCCGGCTCGATGCCTTCAGACACGCCTTCGGCCCATGCCTCATTCTGGTACTCGATTGCGACGAGCTTCTTCTCGTGTGCGATCAGTTCTTCGAGTTCATTCGGTGCATGTGCCATTGAAGTCATCCCGGCTTTCGCCATAAACATCGCCCTGCAGGCCAAACTGTACACCTGTCATAAAACGAATGTTCAGAAATTTTAAGATAATATTAACAGATGAATTCAAACTTGCGTGAAACCTTTGCGATTGATCCGCACAAGATTGCTGTAATGGTTAATTGCCATAGCGCGTGATGATTTCACCGGTCAAAGCCGTGCCTTCCTGCATATAGCGCTCGATTGCCTTCTGTGCGGAAGGCGTACAACGGGCATAGTTTTCGCTGAAAACACGATAGCCATGGTTGAAGCTGGAGACGAGGCGCTGCCTTTCCTCTTCGCCTGGCTTTTCGGCGGCAATGATGGCATCCATGCGCGTGCGCCATTCATTGCCGGTTTCGCCGCATAGATTGTGCAAATAATGCAGCGAGCCCAGAATTTCGGCCAGACGCAGCATCTTGCCCTCATAGGGGGCATCCTCGGCATGGGCAGGCCCCGTCGCATTGAACGCAAGCGTGAGCAAGATGACGGCTGCCCGATGCCCTTTGCGTCTCAATCCTTGTCTCCCTGGCTTATGATGCGCGATGGTCAAGAATAGGGCGGCAGTAATGCAAAAAGTCAAATCCTATCTGCGTCCATCTTCCCTGGCTGCAACGGAGCGCGCAATATCGAGCGTGCTCTCGGTTACGCGGTAAAGGGGCATTTCCTCAACCGTCAGCCATTTGAGCGCAACCGCATCATCGCCGGCCTGCGCAATGCCGTTGATGTCAAAGGCGCGAAAGACCGAGAGAAAATAGCTTTTGGCATAGGCCCTTGTCTCACGGGCGAGATCAAGGGTGATGAAATGTTCAAGCCTTTGTGCGGTAAGAGCCGTTTCTTCCAGCAATTCACGCAGGGCTGCTTCGGTTGCGGTTTCGCCCGGTTCGACGCTGCCGCCAGGAAAGGCGAGATAACCTTTCAGCGGTTCCTTGCCACGTTCGACAAGCAGAAATCGGCCTTCACGGCGGCAGATGATGGAAACACCATGAATTTGTTCGGGTATGGGCAGGATCGGGATCGTTGACATGGACAAGCTATGAGCCGATTGCTGCCGGAAGGCAATCATCCTTGCTCTTGACCGCACATGAAAAACACTCAACATGGCCGGCCATGTGTGGTCGTTTTTCGCTCAAGAACAGTCGTGACGAGGTGGAAGCCGCGCTTGGCGCGCTGATCCCGGATGATTTTCCGCCGCGTTACAATATTGCGCCAACCCAGCCGATCCTCATCGTTATGCCAAGCGAAACGGTGCGGCCCGTGGGCAGCAATCGCCCGGACCGGGCAGGGCATCTGGTACGCTGGGGCTTTGTGCCGTCATGGGTGAAAGACCCGAATGCGCGTGCGCCGATTTTCAATATCCGTTCGGAAACAGCGGCCGAAAAGAATTCGTTCAAGGCTGCGCTTAGCCATCGTCGCGTGCTGGTGCCGGCATCAGGTTTCTATGAATGGCGACGCAATGGCAGCAACAGGGCGCAGCCTTACTGGATCCGGCCGCGTCATGGCGGGGTGATTGCCTTTGGCGCACTGATGGAGACCTGGAGCGGGGCAGACGGTTCGCAGATTGATACGGCAGGCATTCTGACGACCGGCGCCAATGAGGCGCTCAGCCTGATCCATCATCGCATGCCGGTTGTGGTGGTGCCGGAAGATTATGCCCGCTGGATGGACTGCAAACATTATCTGCCGCGCGAGGTGGCAGACATCATGCAGCCTGCGCCGGACGATCTTTTTGAGGCGATTCCCGTATCGGATCTGGTCAACAAGGTGTCGAATACATCGCCGGATGTGCAGTTGCCCGTATCAGCGGACTTGACGGCGACGGCAACGCGCCCAAAAAAAGCCGGCAAAAAAACGGGTGCGGATGACGATTCGGGCAATGGCCAGCTTTCCATGTTCTGACAGGCACAGGACAGCTCATCCATAAATCAAGGGGTAGAACGTGTTTTCAGCAGCAGCTTCAGGCTTTTTACTCGGCGCGTCGCTGATTATCGCCATTGGCGCGCAAAATGCATTTGTCCTGCGCCAAGGCCTTTTGCGTCAGCATGTCTTTATTCTTTGCCTGATCTGTTCCCTGTCTGATGCGGTGCTGATTGCAGCAGGTGTTGCCGGGCTTGGCAGCCTGATTGCGCAATCACCGAGGCTGATTGCCTTTGTCACGCTGGCAGGTGCTGCCTTTCTGTTCTGGTATGCTTCAGTGGCCTTTCGCCGGGCCTTCCATCCGGAAGCCTTGCAGGCCAATGCGCAAGGGGCATCAAGCCGCAAGGCGGCAGTGCTGACCTGCCTTGCGCTTACTTTCCTCAATCCGCATGTCTATCTCGATACTGTGCTGCTGCTGGGCAGCCTTTCGGCACAGTTCGAGGGAACGTCCCGCGCCGCTTATGGTGTCGGCGCGGCGGCGGCATCATTTTTCTGGTTTTTTTCGCTTGGCTATGGTGCGCGCCTGTTGCAGCCCATATTCGCCAGGCCTGCGGCGTGGCGTGTCTTGGACTGCATCATCGGTGTGGTCATGACGCTGATCGGCCTTGGCCTGTTACACCGTTTTTTTGTCGGCTAGGATCGAATTGCACGGTACCTTGATCTGGATCTTCCTGCTCTTGTGCGAACTGTTCATCAGGGCTGCGACCAGAACAGCAGGACCAATCTCGCGGTATTGACCAAGCAGGTTTTGTTCATGTGGCTGGATTTGAGCTTGAGACATTTCCTGATCCTTTCCGAATGCCTGCTCACCATTGTTTGCCCGATTTGGGCGGAATGAAGGCTGCATGAAGCCTGAAAACAGTTTTATGGATCAGGATTAAAACAATGCTAATCCGGTGCCGTGTCCTGGTGCAACAGTCAGAAACGTGACGGATTCAGCATCCAGATCAAGGTTTGCACTTGACGCGGGGGCTCTGGCTGAGGATAAGTGCGCTCATGAAAACGCCGACCACGATCATTTGTATTTGTGCGATTATTATTCGCTAGCAGTTTGCTGGCCCGGTCGTTTTCGTCTCCCCTTTCCGATACAGGATGATAACGCCCCGGCCAGACGGGCGCGGTTTTTCGTGCATGCACAAGGATGGTATTTGGGGAGTTAGAGGATGGCAAAACAGCCGCATTTAAGGCTTTACAATACGCTGACCCGCACAAAGGAGGCGTTTAGCCCCATCGATGCGCAAAATGTGCGTATGTATGTCTGTGGCCCGACCGTCTATGATTTTGCCCATATCGGCAATGCACGTCCCGTCATCGTGTTCGATGTACTGTTCCGCCTGCTGCGCCATGTCTATGGTGCCGAACATGTCACCTATGCGCGCAACATCACGGATGTGGATGACAAGATCAATGCGCGCGCGGCGCGTGATTACCCTGACCTGCCATTCAATGAAGCCATCCGCCGGGTGACGGAAAGCACCAATGCGCAGTTCCAGAAGGATGTTGCTGCCCTTGGCAATCTGCCGCCCACGGTGCAGCCGCGCGCAACCGAGCATATGGACGAAATGCGTGCTCTGATCGAACGGCTGATTGAGCGCGGCGTGGCCTATGTCGCGGAAAATCACGTCCTGTTTTCGCCATCGGCAATGAACCAGCTGAACGGCCCGCGTTATGGTGCGCTGGCACGCCGTTCGCTGGATGAGATGCTGGCGGGCGCGCGTGTGGATGTTGCCTCCTACAAGCGCGATGAAATGGATTTCGTGCTGTGGAAGCCTTCCAAGGAAGGCGAACCAGGCTGGCCATCGCCGGCAGGCATTGCGGTTCTGGGCCGTCCCGGTTGGCATATTGAATGCTCTGCCATGTCGATGGCAAAGCTGCTGGAGCCATTTGGTGGCGGCCTCAAATGCGATGATCCGGAACGTAACCGCTTTGACATTCATGGCGGCGGCATTGACCTCGTCTTCCCGCATCATGAAAACGAGATTGCCCAGTCCTGCTGCGCCCTTGGCACGGATCGCATGGCCAATGTCTGGATGCATAATGGCTTCCTGATGGTGGAAGGCCAGAAGATGTCAAAATCGCTCGGCAATTTCATCACCATCCGTGATGTGCTGGACGGCGGCTTGCCACAACTGGGCGATTGGGACGACAAGGACTTACGCGACCGCTGGGTGGGGCTGGCGGCACGTCTTTCCATGTTGCAGACCCATTATCGCGAGCCGATCAACTGGACGGCGCAGCGTCTTGCCGAATCGGCTGATGAGCTGCATCGCTGGTATGGTCTGCTGCGCGAGGCCAATTTTGCTGCACCCGAAACGCTTGGCAATGCTGGTGATGTTGCCGATGCGCTGGCTGATGATCTCAACAGCTGGGCAGCGATCACACAATTGCGCAAGGCTTACAAGAACCGCGATGCGGTTGCGCTGGGCGAGGGCATGGCGCTGATGGGGCTTTATGAGCCGCAATTCATTACGGCACAGGATCTGCCCATCTTTGCCAGGGCCAAGGTGGATGCGGCTGCAATCGAAGCACGCATCGCCGAACGGCTGCGTTTCATTGCCGACAAGAACTGGGCCGAGGCGGATCGTATTCGCGATGCGCTTCTGGCCGAGGGTGTGCAGCTGAAGGACGGCAAGGATCCGATCACCGGTCAGCGTATCACCACCTGGGACGTGGTCGGCTGACAGTTATGGGCGAGGAGGGCGCCATGACACTGGACAATAAACCGGTCTACACCGGAGGCTGCCAATGCGGCGCGGTGCGGTTTCGCGTGGAAGGCGCTCTGGGCAGGGCATCGATCTGTCATTGCCGCATGTGCCAGAAGGCCTTTGGCAGTTTCTATGCGCCGCTGGTTTCGGTAGCCGAGGGCACATTGCACTGGATGCGGGGTGAGCCGAAACGTTTCCAGTCGTCCAATCATGTAAGGCGTGGGTTTTGCAGCGACTGCGGCACACCGCTCACCTATGAGGCCCCTGATGGCGTGGCGCTGGCGATTGGCGCCTTTGATACGCCGGAACACATCCAGCCGACGATCCAGTGGGGCATTGAAAAGAAGCTTGGCTATGTCGATACGCTTTCCACGCTTCCGGGCTATCCAACTGAGCGTGATGCGCAAAGCATCGCATTTGTAAAAACAATGGTGTCTTACCAGCACCCTGATTATGACACGGAAAACTGGCCCAGCCGCAAGGCTTGAGCCAGTGACAGGCAGATCATTATGGCACGTGAACGCATATATCTCTACGACACAACCCTTCGGGATGGGCAGCAGACCCCCGGCATTGATTTTTCCGTCGAAGACAAGAAGGCCATTGTCGAACTGCTTGAGGAACTCGGCGTTGATTATGTCGAGGGGGGCTATCCGGGTGCCAATCCGACCGATACGTCCTTTTTCCAGCAGCGCCGCACGAACAAGGCAAAATTTGCTGCCTTCGGCATGACCAAGCGCGCCGGCGTTTCCGCTTCCAATGATCCGGGTCTTGCCAGCCTGTTGCAGGCAACGTCCGACGCCATCTGCTTCGTGGCCAAAAGCTGGGACTATCATGTGCGTCTGGCGCTTGGCTGCACCAATGAAGAAAACCTGGAATCGATCACTACATCTGTTGCGGCAGCGCGCAATGCTGGCCGTGAGGCGCTGGTCGACTGCGAACATTTCTTCGATGGCTACAAGGCCAATCCGGATTATGCGCTGGCCTGTGCCAAGGCCGCCTTTGATGCGGGCGCGCGCTGGGTCATTCTGTGCGACACCAATGGCGGCACGCAGCCTTCGGAAATTGCCGAGATCGTGAAGAGCGTCAGCAAGGTTGTGCCGGGCGAAAATCTGGGCATCCACGCCCATAATGATACCGAACAGGCTGTGGCCGTGTCGCTGGCAGCCATTGATGCCGGCGTGCGTCAGGTGCAAGGCACGCTGAACGGCATTGGCGAGCGCTGCGGTAATGCCAATTTGGTGTCGCTGATCGCAACCCTGTCGCTGAAGCCTTACTGGTCGGAGCGGTTTGAAATCGGTGTCACGCGCGAGGCTTTGAAATCGCTCACCCGCATTTCGCGTGCATTCGATGATATTCTGAACCGCGCTCCATCCGAACAGGCCCCCTATACCGGCACCTCGGCCTTTGCCACCAAGGCTGGCATTCATGCTTCGGCGCTGCTGAAAGAGCCGCAGACCTATGAACATGTGCCACCTGAAACGGTGGGCAATCGCCGCCGGGTTATGGTTTCCGATCAGGGTGGCAAGTCGAATTTCATTTCTGAACTGGAACGGCGCGGCATCCATGTCGCCAAGAATGATCGACGCCTTGATACGCTAATCGCGCTCGTCAAGGAAAGGGAAGCGGCGGGCTATGCCTATGAGGGAGCGGATGCGAGTTTTGAACTGCTGGCGCGCAGCATTCTCGAACCTCAGGAAGCCTTCTTCAAGGTTGAATCCTTCCGCTGTCTGGTCGAGCGCCGCTTTGATGCCAATGGCAAGTTGAAGACCGTTTCGGAAGCAGTGGTGAAAGTGGTGGTGGATGGCGAGACCTATATGTCGGTTGCCGAAGGCCATGGGCCGGTCAATGCGCTGGATATTGCGCTGCGCAAGGATCTCGGCCGCTATCAGGCAGAGATTGAGGATCTCGAACTGCTCGATTTCAAGGTGCGCATTCTCAATGGTGGCACGGCGGCAATCACCCGCGTTCTGATCGAATCCGGTGATGCGACAGGCGCACGCTGGCGCACGGTTGGCGTGTCCGACAATATTATTGATGCGTCGTTCCAGGCCCTGATGGATTCGGTCAATTACAAGCTGATGAAAAACCGTGCCCTCGGAACGGCAGCCTGAACGGACAGGTTTCTGATGCGATCCGTGATGCGCCCGCAAGGGCGCATTTGCATTTGTGCGGTGTCACTTCACCGCCATTCATGGATCGATCATTTTAATTGAATGGATTTTATTCCCTGTTGAGCGCATAGCTGACGGCCAGATGCAAAAAATTGCCCCATTCTTATGGGGGTAGGGCAGTTCTGGGAAAACGGGAACCGGTTTTCCGTCCGGAACTGCGCACAAACAGAATGTGCTGGCGCGCAATGATCAGCACAGTGAAGAGGTGGGGAATGACCGACGGCGTTATGACCGGCAAGAGCCAGGCGGATGGCTCACGTGGGCTGTTTATGGCCTTGGGTGCCTATGCGTTCTGGTCGCTCATGCTGTTTTACATGAAGGCGATGAAACATGTCTCGCCTGTCGAGATCGTGGCGCACCGTGTTGTCTGGTCGGTTCCCTTTGCCTTCATATTGCTGGTTGCGGCCGGGCAGGTGCAATCTGTCGTGGGAGCGTTTCGCCAGCCGCGGCTTCTCGCCATGGCAACGCTGACGGCTTTTCTCGTCATTCTCAATTGGTCAACCTATGTCTGGGCGGTTACCCATGACATGGTGATGGAAGCAGCCCTTGGCTATTACATCAATCCGCTGGTCAATGCACTGCTGGGCGGCCTGTTTCTCGGCGAGCGCCTCACCAAGGTGCAATATTTTGCCATTCTGCTGGCCTGCATTGCGGTGACGGTGCTGACCATCAATGCCGGTGGCCTGCCATGGGTATCGCTGATTGTCGCCTTCAGTTTCGGCTTCTATGGCTTTTTCCGCAAGAAGCTGCCCATGGGCGCGCTGCAGGGTTTTACGCTGGAAGTGCTTGTTCTTGCCCTCCCGGCCATGCTCTATATTTTCTGGCTGATCTCCAGCAAGCAGGATCATTTCGTCGCGGGAACATCGTTTGATGTGACTATGCTGCTTCTGGCCGGGCCGATTACGGCCATTCCGCTTATTCTCTATGCCGGGGCGGCCAAGCTGATGCGCTATACAACGCTTGGGTTGATGCAATATTTGACCCCGACCGTGCTGTTTCTCTGCGCTGTCTTCGTGTTCCATGAACCGTTTTCGTCGGTGCAGCTTGTCGCTTTTACCCTGATCTGGACGGGGCTGGTCATCTACACCTGGTCGGCGCTGGCAGAACAGCGCCGGGCTGGTCTGGCAGCTGCGTAAGCGCTTAGGGCCTACGTCCTATAGGCATTGGCAAGGGCGACAAATTCCGCAACGCTCAGGGTTTCGGCGCGGCGCGTGCCGTCAATCTTGGTCTTTTCAAGCAGTTCTGCGCCGCCAATGGATTTCAGGCTCTGGCGCAGCATCTTGCGTCTCTGACCGAAGGCGGCCTGCGTGACCAGACCAAGGGCCGCGGCATCGCAGGGTAGGGGATCCTCACGCGGGACAATATGCACGACGGACGACATGACCTTTGGCGGCGGCGTGAAGGCCTGTGGCGGTACGTCAAAGACAATTCTCGAATGTGTGCGCCAGCCTGCAAGCACGCCCAGCCGGCCATAATGATTGCTGTTGGGCGTGGCCACGATGCGTTCTGCCACCTCACGTTGGAACATCAGCGTCATTGAGGCATAAAAGGGCGGCCATGGTTCGACCAGCAGCCAGTTGAGAAGCAGCTGTGTTCCGACATTATAGGGCAGATTGGCAACAATGCGTGGTTTTGTCTCGCCCGGGAAAAGCGCAGTGAAATCCTGCTCCAGTGCATCGCCGGCAATGACACGCAGACGTCCCGGATAATGCGCCTCGATCTCGGAAAGGGCTGCAAGGCAGCGTTCATCACGCTCAATAGCTGTTACCAGCGCGCCTTGCGCAAGCAGTGCACGTGTCAGGCCGCCTGGGCCGGGCCCAACCTCGATGACGGGCTGATCCTGCAGATTGCCGGCCTGCCGCGCGATTTTTGACGTGAGATTGAGGTCGAACAGGAAATTCTGCCCAAGTGACTTTTTGGGCATGAGATCATGCCGTTCGATGACCTCACGCAAGGGGGGAAGATTATCAATGCTCATGCTTTGCCAGCCGCTGCGTTGTCCGCCAATGTCTGTGCCAGCCGGATCGCCGCAACGAGGCTGTCGTCACGGGCAATGCCCTTGGCTGCAATATCAAAAGCCGTGCCATGGTCAGGTGAGGTGCGCACGAAAGGCAGACCAAGCGTGACATTGACCGTTTCATCAAAGGCGAGCGCCTTGGCAGGTATCAATGCCTGATCGTGATACATGCAGATGGCCGCATCATAACCTGCCCGTGCCTGCGCATGGAACATGGTGTCGGCCGGGTAGGGGCCGCGCGCGTCAATACCTTCGCGCCTGAGGCTTTCAACCGCCGGGCGGATGATGGCGTCATCCTCTTGCCCAAGCGCGCCTCCTTCGCCCGCATGCGGGTTCAAGCCGGAAATGGCAAGACGTGGCGCGGCAATGCCAAAACGGGCACGCAATTCATGTGCGGTGATGCGCGAGACGGTGACGATTTCCTTGCAGGTCAGGCGCTTTGGCACTTGTGACAGCGGAATGTGAATGGTTACGGGCACGGCGCGCAATTGCGGGCCCGCCAGCATCATGACGGGGGTGACCTCACGTCCCAGATATTGGCTCGCCAGTTCGGCCAGAAATTCGGTGTGTCCGGGATGTCTGAAGCCTGCCTCATAAAGCGGTTTCTTGGCGATCGGGCAGGTGACGACACCAGCCGCCTCGCCGGCAAGCGTATAGGCTACGGCCCGTTCGATCGCCTCGATTACTCCAGCTGCATTATCTGGCAGGGGCGTGCCGGGGCTTTCAATATGAGCATTGTTGAGCGCAATGACGGCAAGCTTTTCGTCAAAAAGCGGTGCTGCCTCTGCAGGCCTTTCAACGGTTGCGAGCGGGATTTCAAATCCAAGGCATCTTGCACGCGCGGCCAGTTGCGCGGGATCAGCAAGCAGGACAAAGGGCGGCAGATTGCGTTCGCGCCGATGAAGCCAGGCCGAAAGGGCAATGTCTGGCCCGATACCTGAAGGATCGCCAATACTGACGGCAAGGGGTGACGCTGAACGCATCGCGGAATACTTTTCGTTTGCAGGCAGGAAAACAAGGCGCCGGAGAACCGGCGCCCTGGATCAGCGATAGACGATTTTCGCCTTGTCACGCAGTTCCTTCACATATTTGTTGCTCAGCTCTTCAGCCTTTTTCTGCTGTGCTGCTTCCGATTCCGTACCTTCCAGCGAGAAGATCATCTGGGCGACGCGGTCATCATTGAGCTGGCGCGTCGAGCATACGGCAAGGAATTCAACGCCCTTATCCGTTTCATGCGGAGGTGTGGTGCGGCCAGTGCCAGCAGCCTTGACATCTTTCGCCCATTCCGGCGGCAGTTCCGGCTCAAGTATGCGGCCAAGATCACGCACTGTCACATCAAGCATGCCTTTGGCCTGTTGGCGGGTGGTTTCACAATTCTGGAAACGCGAGCGCAGCGCATTGGCCTCCTGCTTGCGCTTGGCAATGAGGGCTGGCGTGCGCTTTGCCGCCGGGATGACGAAAATGACCTGCTGCAGCTTGTATTCGGTGGCGACCGGCTTCTTGCCGCCGTCCTTCAGCATGCGTTGAACGGCATCCTGCTCGCTGACCATGCCGGTGGCACGGAAACGCGCGCTCACCAGACGGCCCCAGCCCATCTGTACCATAATGTACTTCTTGAAGTGATCCGGCGTGACACCTGCCTGATTCAGGATCTGATCAAGCTGGGCAACCGTCATCTTGTTGCGCTCGGCAAAGCTCTTATAGGCGTTGTTGATTTCCTGATCGCTGATATTGACACCGCGCGTTTTCATTTCAATGCGCTTGAGCATTTCCTCAACCAGCTGGTCGCGGGCGAGCTGGTTGAGATTGCCCTTCTGATGCTGCAGCTTCAGGAAATTGACGCGACGGGCAATGTCGCCATTGGTGATGGCGTTTCCGGAAACGACGATCTTGACGGCTGCATCTTCAGCGGCAACTGCCGGAACGGGCAACAGGCTTGTGCCAAGCGCCGTCATACATACGGCTGCGCCGAGTAGAGAGGCAAAAAGTGGTCTCACATACTTCATCGTACTTCCCGTATCCTTTCGGCGCGCAATCCAGTCAGGGTGCCTTCACATCAAATCTTCAAAGGAGCTTCCCGGATGGCAATAGGGTTGAGCGCAAACAGATTTTACTCTTCTATAGGGTGGGTAGTGCGGCGAAACAATGACTTTGTCATATTTGCTGCCGCGAGCAGAGGGTGGGATACGGTTTTTGTTCAAAAACCGTCATTATTTGCCCTCTGACACGACAGAAATTCTCACGCCTGCGCCCCTCCCGGCTGAAAGCATGGATCAATTATCAGAATCTGGTCTGCTCGCTGCCAAAATCACCCAGCGTGCGCAGGGAAATCCGGAAGCCAATACTATGCGAGGCCTCGCTTTCGCCCGGATTGCGGGTCTGCGAATAGGCCATGGCATAGGTGAAGCATTCGTCATCATAGGCAAAGCCCGATGATGCCTTGACCAGCGTTTCGGAAACCAGATCATAGGTGGTCGAACCGAAGACGCGCCAATTGGTGTTGAGCTTCACCGAGGCACTGCCTGTGATTTCCTCGCGCAGGTGTGAATAACCATAGGCCGGCTGTGGCGCGATATAGGCATATTGGCCCGAAACCGAGATCCGGCTCCAGTCCTGACGCGCTTCAAGTTCACCACGCTGGATCGAGAAATCATCCTTGCTGAAACGGCCACGCGCAGCAAGTGCAAGTCCCGTCGAGTTGGAAGTGCCAAGCATGGCGACATAGTCCGAACGGGCATCCTCAAGGCCGGAATTCGCGCCGACATTGACATAGTCGAAAGTCGAATAGGAATTCAGGCCAGCAAGCTGGAACGACTGACCTGCAAGGGCATAAAGCGCCCAGTCGCTGTTGGTAAAGCTGCCGGAATAGCGCAGCCCCAGATTGGCGCGCGTTCCACCTTCAACACGGTCATAGCCGGAGAACTTGTCCCGCTCGAACAGGTTGGTTGCGTCAAACACGAAGCTTTGTGCATCTTCGTTCGGCAGTTCGCCCGCATAGCGCTCATTGTTACGTACGAAGATCTGCGCAACCGGCTCGATGATATTCGTGGCACTGGTGGAAGAAAACAGGATCGGCCAGCGCAGTTCAAGACCGGCTGTTGCCATGGCGCGCAGAGCCTGCTCACGCACAACCGCGTCGTTCAGACCGGCCAAAGCCGGGTTGAAATTGGTATCGATGCCAATGGCATCGGCGCGCAGCGCCAGCAATGGCGTGATCACCAGACCGGAATCGGTAATGAATGTGCGCTTCCATTCGGCTTCGCTGGTCAGGCGGGCATTGGTGCCGCTGAAGCCCGGAATGCGCGGAAATGCAGTAGTCCCCAACGGCGTGTAATTGGCATTTTCACGATAAAGAAGCTGCAGATTGCTGGTAAAGCTCAGCTCGCCACCATAAACCGGCTCCGGCATGGTGTAGGAATAGTCAACGCTTGGGAAAACCCAGGGCTGTTTGGTATGCATTTCGCCATCAGCGCCAGGAAGATAGGATTCCTGCACGTTGAAGCGATAGAAATTCATGTCGAAATAATTGCGGTTGGCAATGCCGGTCAGATAGATCTTTGAGACCTGCGTCTGGCCGCTATAGCCGGCAATGTCATAGGTGCGGCTGAAATTGCGGTCGCTTTGCGCCATGACATCCCAGCCAAAGCGCCAGCGCGAATTGAGCGCAAAATTACCCTTCGAGGCAACCATGCCGCGATTGGTTTCATGCCTGTCGGTTGTATAGAGGCCGAACTCTTCCGGCTTCATCTGGTGGATGCCGGCAATGCGGAAATCATAGGTGCCGTTTTCCAGACGATGCCGCCATTCAGCCTGCGTCAGGAACCCCTGCTTGGTATAGGCGGTCGTGGAAAGTGTCAGGTCATAATTCGGCGCCAGAGCCCAGAAATAGGAATTCTTGATGCCGAAGCCGAGCTCATCCTTGTAGGAAAAGCCGGGGAGGAGGAAGCCGCTCTTGCGCTTCACTGTCGGGTCGGCCATCTCAAAGGCCGGGAAATAGGCCAGCGGCATGCCGAGCAGTTCAAATTTGCCGCGTTCAAAACGCACCGTCTTCGTGGCGCTGTTCCAGATGATCTTGCGTGCCTTGATCTGCCACAGAACCGGTTTGTCCGGATTTTCCATGCAGGGTTCGCAAGCCGTATAGACACCATTGTTGAAGACGGTGATTTCTCCATTGCTGCGTTCTGCGCTTTCAGCCGCAAAACGCGTATTGTCGGTTGTCTCGACGCGAAGGCCATTGACAAAGCCGTCGCGGAAACTGTCCGTGACATCGACATGATCGGAATAGATCTTGTTGCCATCGCGTTCGACGATTTCAACATCGCCAGACGCGGTCATGCGACGCGTATTCTGGTTATAGGTCACCTTGTCGGCGACCAGACGGTTGCCGTCATAGGCAATCTTGACCTTGCCCTGGGCTGTAACGATGCCCGCATCGCGGTCATAGATCAGTTCATCCGCCTGCAACAGCATACGGGCCTGAGGATTGGTCTGGTAATTTTCCGACAGCACGTCCTGTGCCTGTGCCACAGAAGAAATCAGTCCGACCGAGATGAATGGTGATGCAAGGACGCACGCGAGCGCAGTCCCGCGCAAGATGCGCGAGCGCCAGAGCGGCATAACCATGCGGGCATTACGCAAACCCACTAACCATCCTCCTTATGCAACAAAAAGGAGACACCAAAGAATGTCGCAATCAACACAGGTACCCAGGCAGCCACAAATGGCGGGACGAATCCCGCATTGCCGAATGCCTGGACAAGTATTGATACGACATAAAGCATGAAGCCAGCCGCAACGCCACCCAGAATCATCGTTCCGGACTGTCCAAAACGCACAAATTTCAGGGACACTGTTGCAGCAATGAGAGTCATGGCCATCAGAAGAGCCGGCAATGCCAGAAGTGATTGGTATTGCATATCAAAAGCATTGGCCGAATAACCGAATGAACGTGCTACTTCTATCTTGTGGCGCAGCTCTGTGAAGGGAATCGTTGCGGGCGAGGCAAGTTTTTCCTCAACATATTCCGGACGAAGCTGGGTCGGGATCTCGTAACGCGCCAGTTTCTGCGGCTCTTTGCCCTCCACGAAACGTGTGACATCGTTCAGTTCCCAATACCCATCCTTCAGTCGGGCGGTCACCGCATCATAGCGTGCTGCGATTTCCTTGTCGCTGTCGAACTGGATAAAGGTCGCATCTTTCAGCGTTGCGCCATGATCCAGTATTGTCTTGGCGCCAATGATGGTTTCGCCTTCATCCGTCTTTTGTCTGAGCCAGGGATCGCGAAGCGCCGACACATCGGTGACCTTGCCGCTTTTCCACACGGAGGTGATTTCTTCTGCCTTGGCAAGACCATAGGCCGAAAGCGGATTGAGAATGAAAATGGTTGCAAGACCAAACAGGAAGGCGCCAAGGCAGGCTGGCAGCAAGAATTGCCAGGCCGACACGCCGACCGAACGTGCAACCACCAGCTCATATCTGCGATTGAGCGAGATCAGCGTCGCCATGGCCGAAAACAGGGCCACGAAGGGGATCATCTGCTGCACGATAAAGGGCACGCGCATGGCCGAAATGCCAAGTGCGGTCCATGCCGAATAGCCGGGCAGATTGGACAGTTTGCTGGCATTTTCGGTGAAGTCCAGCAAGATCGCCAGGACGAAGATGCCAAGCAGGAAATAGAGCGTGATCTTCACATAGCGCATGAAAAAATAACGGAAGAGCGTCCAGCCGATCATGCCTGCCCTCCCGCATTACGGCGATATCGAGCGGACATGCGCATGTAAAGCTCGATCACATATTGTCTTGCAGCAAGCAGCATATCGACAATTCTGTCGCTCCATTTATCCGGAATGCCGATGCGCCGACCGGTTGCGAGCGCAAAGCCCGTCACAACAATCACGCCAAGCGGAATGGCATACATCAGAACGAAATAGACAGGATCCTTGTCAGCCTTGTCGGAAACGAAATAGCCGGCCCAGTAAACCAGCAAGGCCGTGGTGATGGCCGAGAATGAGGCCGAAATCCGCGCCTCACGGTGCGAACGGGAATCACCGGCAAAATTGAGCGCAATCAGCGCAAAGACAATGGGATAAAGCCATTGTGTCAGACGCCGGTGCAGCTCGGCCTTGTAACGCAAGGGACGTGTTTGCAGAATCGGATCATTGGGATCCGGATTCATCAGATAGGACAGCGGGCGATCCTTGGCATAGAGAACAAAATCCTCACCCGCCGAGGTAAATTGCGTAAGATCAAAGGCATAGGAATCGAAATTGATGATCGAAACAGTGCCATCCTCTACATTGCGCCGCTGCAGCTCGCCATTTTTCAACAGCAGCATGTCGCCATTGGGGGTGGAAGCAATTGCGCCATCGGTGGCGTAATAAATGAGATCGAGCGTGGGATCGCGTGAATCGGCAATGAACAGGCCGCCGATCGATCCATCGCTGCGGCGTTCGGCGATCTGGATGTAGAGATTATCGGCAATCTTGCGGAAATTGCCTTCCTGAATGACGACATTGAGCAGGTCAGCGCTGGCATCCGCCATCATGGCGCGCATGTTCATGCGCGCATAGGGGTCGACATAGTTGGCGATGAAGAAGGAAGCCACGGAAATGACTGCGGCCAGAAGCAGGATCGGCCGGGCCACGGCGCTGCGTGATGCGCCGGACGCATTGATGACGACCAGTTCCGAATCCTGATTCATGGTCGAGAGGGTCTGCGTGACGGCAATGATCAACGCGAAAGGCATCACCAGTGGGATGGCGGAAGGGATCATGAGCGAGCTGAATTGCAGAATCGTCTGAAACGTCTGACCACTCGTGGTCAGGAAGTCGATTCTCTGCAACACCTGAACCGTCCAGGCAATCCCTACCGCAGCACACAGCACTGCGAGAAACATGATGGCCACGCGGCGCAGGATGTACAACTCTATCAATGGCATAGGCGGAGCTTACATCCCGTTTGTTCAATAGGCCTGCTTACAAATCTGCAAGAAAACCCTGTCTTGGTTCAAACTAGCGACGTTCGGCTAACAATGACCGAATAAACACGGTTAACAGAATACTAATAACAAAGCATCAGTTCCAGTCCACACAACCAACAGAATATCTGAACACAACCTTGGCAACCGTTTTGATTCACCTGGCCTGTATGCCATGTTTTACGCGGCTGATTTGCAGCCTGCGTCTGGTTGGTCTGACGATTTCGTGCAAAAACAGTGATTTGAAAAATTGTGTTGCCGTTTCGCCACATTCGTTCCACATGAAAGGGCTGGCGAAGCCTTCCCATAAATCAGATCGAGTCTGGAGCCAAAATGTCAAAACGTCCTTCGATTTCATTCAGCGATTTCAAAGCCCCGGAAAAGGGTGTTGCCATCATTCTGGTTGCCAAAGGCGGAAGCTTCGCCGAAGAGGCGGCCAATGCGGTTGGCGGCGCAGACAAGATCAAACGCATCATCGAGATTTCCGGTTTCACCGGCGCGCTTGGCAAGACGGCTGAGGCGATTGAAACAAATGGCAATGCAATCGACAAGATCGTGCTAGTTGGCGTTGGCGAAGCCGGTTCGCTTGGCAACGACGCCTGGATCAAAATTGGCGGGGCAGCCTATGCGCGCATCGGCAAGGCGGAACAGGCCCATGTCACCTTGGCATTGCCGGAAACCACCATTGCCGGTGATGAGGCAGCCGATGTCGCGCTTGGCATGATTTTGCGCGCTTACAAGTTTGACCGCTACAAGACGCGCAAGAAGGACGACAGTGGCGAGCCCAAGCATGCGCCAAAAATCACCATTGCAACCGCTGACATCCATGCTGCCAAGAAAGCCTTTGAAGCGGCGGAAGCCGTGGCCGAGGGCGTCATTCTGGCGCGCAATCTGGTCAATGAACCGGCCAATGTGCTGGGGCCGGTCGAATTTGCCGAAGAAGCCGAAAAACTCACCAGGCTTGGCGTGAAGGTCGAGGTTCTGGGCGAAAAGGAAATGAAAAAACTTGGCATGGGCGCGCTGCTTGGCGTTGCGCAAGGTTCAGTGCGTCCGCCGCGTCTTGTCGTTATGGAATGGCAGGGCGCAAAGTCCAAGGAAAAGCCGATCGCCTTTGTCGGCAAGGGTGTTGTGTTTGATACGGGCGGCATCTCGATCAAGCCGGCACTTGGCATGGAGGAAATGAAAGGCGACATGGGTGGTGCTGCGGCCGTCATTGGCCTCATTTGCGCCCTTGCCGGACGTAAGGCCAAGGTCAATGCCATTGGCGTGGTCGGGCTGGTTGAAAACATGCCTGACGGCAATGCCCAGCGTCCGGGTGATATTGTCACCTCCATGTCCGGCCAGACGATCGAGGTCATCAATACTGATGCGGAAGGCCGTCTCGTTCTGGCCGATGCGCTGCATTACACCAATACGCGTTTTGAACCGCGTATCATGATCAATCTGGCAACGCTTACCGGTGCCTGCATGGTTGCGCTTGGCCATTATCATGCCGGCCTGTTCTCCAATGATGATGAACTGGCTGATCAGCTTTATGATGCCGGTCAGAGCAGTGGCGAGAAACTGTGGCGCCTGCCGCTTGGGGAAGAATATGACAAGATGATCGATTCCAAATTCGCCGACATGAAGAATTCGTCCGGCCGTTATGGCGGTGCCATTACGGCGGCCCAGTTCCTCAAACGTTTTGTCGGCGACACACCCTGGGCACATCTTGATGTTGCCGGCACGGCGATGGATTCGCGCGAAAACGAATATAACCAGTCATGGGGTTCGGGCTTTGGCGTGCGTCTGCTTGATCGGCTTGTGCGCGACCAGTATGAAAGCTGAGACTGCTTCACTGCGCATGTGAAGCGACAGACGGATAGAGAATGACAGAAATCCTGTTCTATCACCTGACCGAATCAACGCTCGATGAGGCCTTGCCCGGCCTCGTCGAGCGCTCACTTGGGCGAGGTTGGCGTGTCGCCATTCAGACCGTGAGCGAGGAAAGGCGTGATGCGCTGGACAATCTGCTCTGGACATTTTCGGATACATCCTTTGTCGCCCACGGCACGGATCTGGAGCCCTATCCCGAACATCAGCCGGTTCTGCTCACCGTGACGGAGAACAATGCCAATGGTGCGACGGTGCGCTTTCTCGTGGAGGGGGCTGCCATTGACAGGGCTGGCGATTATGAACGCCTCGTCGTCATGTTTGATGGGCATGATCAGGCACAGCTTGAGACTGCACGTGCGCAGTGGAAAGCCTTCAAGGCCGAAGGTCATGATCTCACCTATTGGCAGCAGACATCCGACCGGCGCTGGGAGCGCAAGGCCTGATGCGTCCGGTTCTGGTGCTGATGATCATTGCCGGTATTGCGCTTGGCCTTGGCTATCCATGGTATATGCGCCATTTCACCGGCAGCGAGATTGGTCGCTGGACGGTGCTTGAAAACCGGCAAGGCGGCTTCAGGGTGCAGGAAGTGCGCCTGTCTGAAAGTGATGCGCCGGTGCGGGTCTTTGTCGATGCCGTCCCCTTGCCGGGCTATATACCCTCGCAACGCCGTTCGGCCCTGACCCTTGCTGTCAGCCGCGATGGCTTTCCGGTTCTGTCCGAAGGTCTTGATTTTGTCGCAAACAGCGCATCACCTGATGCTGCATTGCCGCAGGACGGCGGTATTCTGCGCCAGAGCGCCGGCGACATCGATCCGGTCGTGCCGGGGCTTTATTCCTTCCGCTTTGTCATAGGCAATACGGACGGGCTGCAATTGTCGAAAGTCGATCTGGTCTTGCGCCGGGGCGCGCAAACGCCGGATGAAACCATCACCACGATCGGCCTCGTTCTGGGTGTGCTTGGCATCTATGGCCTGATGCGCACGCGGCTGCGCCGGCAGGTTTAGTCCGCAGGATGAAATGGCGGATTAATCCGCCATTGCTTCTTCATATTCCGTCGAAAGCTCCAGCCATCTGTCTTCTTCTTCTGCGAGTTTGGTGCGCAGATCACTCAGTTCCTTGTTGAGCTTGATGGCTTTCTGCGCATCCTTCTCATAGAGTGCGGGGTCTTCCAGTTTGCTGGTGATGTCTGCAATCTGCTTTTGCAGTTTCTGGATCAGGCTTTCGCTTTCCTTGACCTTTTTCAGCAAGGGGGCTGCGGCTTCGCGCTTTTGCGCGGCAAGTTTGCGCTGTTCGGCCTTGTTGAGTCTTGCGCCGTCTTCACGCTCCTGTGCGACCGTTTCACCCTTGGCATCGGCCAGCACGATCTGGCGATAATCATCCAGATCACCATCAAACGGATTGACCGAGCCCCCGCGCACGAGCCAGAGCCGCTCCATGGTCGCTTCAATCAGATGACGGTCATGTGCAATCAGGATGACGGCGCCATTGAATGTGTTGAGCGCGTGTACCAGTTCCTCACGGCTGTCGATGTCGAGATGGTTGGTCGGCTCGTCGAGGATGAGCAGGTTCGGCCCGTGGAAGGTGGCAAGCCCCATCAACAGGCGCGCTTTTTCGCCGCCGGAGAGATCGCGGGCAGGAGTCAGCATTTTTTCGCTTGAAAGTCCCATCTGTGCCACGCGTGAGCGCACCTTGGCTTCCGGCTCGTTTGGCATCAGCCGACGCACATGTTCGATGGCATTTTCGTCGGGCATCAGATCATCAAGCTGATGCTGCGCAAAGAAGGCCACTTTCAGATTGGGCGCTAGCGTCAGCGTGCCCTTTTCGGGCTTGAGCCGCCCGGCAATGAGTTTGGCAAGCGTCGATTTGCCATTGCCGTTGGAGCCAAGCAGCGCAATGCGGTCATCATGGTCAATGCGCAAGGTCACATTGCGCAGGATCGGCTTGCCCGGTTCATAACCGACATCCGCCCGGTCAAGCGCGATGATCGGCGAGGCCACTTTCTTCTCCGCATTGGGAAAGGTGAAAGGCTGCACATTGCTTTCGACGTAAAGCTCGATCGGCTTCAGCTTCTGCAGGGCCTTCAGGCGCGATTGTGCCTGTCTGGCCTTGGTTGCCTTGGCGCGGAAGCGTTCGACAAAGGCTTCCATATGCTTGCGATGTGCTTCCTGTTTGGCATGGGCCTTTTGCTGCAGTTCCAGCATTTCATGCCGCTGGCGTTCGAACTGATCATAATTGCCGCGCCAGAAGGAAATCTTCTTCTGGTCGAGATGCATGATCGAGGTCGTGGCCGAATTGAGAAGATCACGGTCGTGGCTGATGATGATGACCGTGTGCGGATAGCGCTTCACATAGTCGATCAGCCAGAGCACGCCTTCAAGGTCGAGATAGTTGGTTGGCTCGTCGAGCAGAAGCAGGTCAGGCTGGGCGAAAAGCACGGCGGCAAGCGCCACGCGCATGCGCCAGCCCCCGGAAAAATCGGAAGCCGGACGGCGCTGTGCTTCGGCATCAAAGCCAAGGCCGGACAGGATCGCCCCGGCGCGCGCTTCGGCAGAATGGGCGTCAATATCGGCAAGACGGGTGTGAATTTCGGCAATGCGCTGCGGATCGGTTGCCGTTTCGGCTTCGGCAAGCAATGCCGTGCGCTCCTTGTCCGCCTTCATGACGATTTCGATCAGCGGCTCATTCGTTCCCGGTGCTTCTTGCGCAACCTGGCCAATGCGCGTGTTTTTCGGCAGGGAAATACTGCCTGTTTCCGGTGACAATTCGCCGGTGATCACCTTGAACAATGTGGATTTGCCCGTGCCATTGCGGCCGACGAAGCCGGTTTTTGAGCCGGTCGGCAGCGTCACGCTGGCATGGTCGATCAGAAGGCGTCCGGCAATGCGAACGGAAATGTCATCGAGAATAAGCATGGTCAGGCTTTTGCATGACGGGCAGCCGTTGCGCAAGTATCAGGCGAAAGGGCGGCCGGTTTCAGAGCGGTGAAACTGGATCAGATCCAGAGAGGGGGCATCCGTCCCGAGCCGGGTAAGGGCGGCATGGATCTGTCCGCGGTGATGGGTCTGATGGTTGAAGAAATGTGCAAGGGCAGGCGCCACACGCTGGCTGACCGTGCGCATGTCGGACAGGGTGATGTAGGTAAACCGGCCGGCCAGCTGTTCACTGGTCATGGTATCGATATAGCGGCAGATACGTTCATCCTCGGCAATGCGCAGATCCCGTAGCATGATGAAATTGTCGGCAATGATGGCATCGAGTCTGTCCGGGTGATTGCCTTCGCCGGTAAGGCGCTTCATCCATATCCGATCGGCCACCAGCAGATGGTTGAGCGTGGCATGAATGGAACCAAAGAACAGCCCCAGATTAAGCCGGTAATCCGCATCGCTCAAATCCGCAGCTGCTGCATAGAGGCGCTCATTTGCCCACTGATTATAATAAGCGAGCATCTGAAAATGCTGTTTCATGAAAATCATCCATCCCCACGTGGCGTGCGTCTTCTATGCATAGAATTTCATCGTGTCTCAAGCTGCTACTTGGCAATTTGCGTTGCTGATTGTATAGAGCGTCACTCTTCCAATTCCCCTCAAGCAAGGTGTCATAATGGCAATCGAACGTACTTTCTCCATGATCAAGCCTGATGCAACCCGCCGCAACCTGACCGGCGCAATCACGGCCAAGCTTGAAGCTGCCGGCCTGCGCGTTGTTGCATCCAAGCGCGTCTGGATGAGCCGCCGTGAAGCAGAAGGTTTCTACGCCGTTCACAAGGACCGTCCTTTCTTCGGTGAGCTGGTCGAATTCATGTCTTCCGGTCCAACCGTTGTTCAGGTTCTCGAAGGCGAAAACGCAATCGCCAAGAACCGTGAAGTCATGGGCGCAACCAATCCGGCAGAAGCTGCCGAAGGTACCATCCGCAAGGAATTCGGTCTTTCGATTGGCGAAAACTCGGTTCATGGTTCGGATGCGCCTGAAACTGCAGCCCAGGAAATCGCTTACTGGTTTGCCGGCACCGAAATCGTCGGCTGATCAGCGCAAGAGCGATGTAAAAAACCGGGCTTCTGGCCCGGTTTTTTGTTGAACCGGTTTTTGAAAGATCACAGCTGATGCGAAAGCGTGGCCACGGCCTCGCCATTGGCGTCGAGCAGCATGAGCTTGTCGAGATCGACACGGTATGAACGCGTCTTGCTCAGCACATCAAGGAATTTCAGTTCCTGGTTCATCAGCTCTGTCGGGCATTGAATATAGGTCGAGCCGATTTCGGCAAAGCTGATCTGGTCGCCGTCCAGTGTCGCTTTGGTGAAGAAACGGTTGCAGCCGCCAGAGCCGCTGACACTGCCATCAGGGCTGATGGTGAAAGTCTGTGCGCCATGTGCGACATGGCCCATGCCCTGAATGGTTTCAACCAGCCAATTCTTGCCCTCAATGCTGGAAAGATCGCTGTCGTCGCCACTCTTGCGCACCATCACGACCCTGATTTCGACAGGCTTTGCCGTATTGCGTGGCTCGATCTCTATTTGCTCGTCATTGACGAACCATAACGTGTCGCCAGCCGAAATCCTGGCCTGCAAGGCATAGCGATGGGTCGGGTCAAGCAGCTTGGGATCGAAGCTTATGGAAAAGGGAATGGGCGAACCGACAATGGAGGCAACCTGCGTCTGGCCGATTGTGCGCGTGGTAGCATCGGCTGCGGATATATCCGTCAGTTCAACAGTCAGTCTCGCTTCCGGGGGCAGGGCAATGCGCTCGCGGAACATCACCGTGCCATGCAGATATTGATCAGCGGCAATGCTGCTGGAAGGCATGGAAGTTGCAAAAAACAGCGACACACCTCCCAATGCGCCCGCGCCAATTGCCAGTGCAGCAACAACCGACATGGTTTTTTTCAATCTTTTAGGCATTACGCAATCTGGACTTCCATTCTTCATCACATCGCAAATGCTGGATGTTTCCCTCCGGTCGAATGTAACGAACGCTTCATGTAAAAATTATGGCAGCCCCTATTTATTGAGGTAAATTTAACTGAATTCTAAGGCCTTGAATGGTTAACAACGGATTGACAAAACTATGCACGAATTGGTGACCATCTCAAGGTCATTCCCATCTGTTTCTGCGCTCATTATCCGTTTTTTTTGCCTCGACCCAGGTGCCTTGACTCCCATCGGCAGGATGTTCGCGCTTCCAGAACGGTGCATCGGTCTTGAGAAAGTCCATGATGAAGCTGGCCGCATCGAATGCCGCCTGCCGATGCGCGGCGCATACCGCAACCATGACGATGTTTTCACCGGGTCTGATCAGGCCGAAACGATGTATAATGGTCATGCCGAGCACTGGCCAACGCGCGATAGCACGTTCGGCGATCCGCCGAAGCGCGGTTTCAGCCATGGCCGGATAATGTTCAAGCTCCAAGGCTGAAAGCCTGCCATTCTCATCCCGGCATAGGCCGGTAAAGCTGACAACTGCACCAATATCCGTCCGGCCATCAGTCAGGGCATGAAGCTCGGCGCTCATGTCAAAATCATCCCGCTGGATGTTGACGGTCAGCAGGGGGGATGTGTGCATATCAGCCTCCGGTCATGGGAGGAAAAAGCGCCACTTCATCGCCGTCCCTGATGCATTCGGACAATTCGGCATGTTCCTGATTGATTGCGGCATGGACAGCATTTTCATGCTGGAATGCATGGGCATAGTTCTCGTCACGGCCCCTGAGATGCGCGATCAACTCACGCACCGTCAGCTGCGCGACCGGCAGATCAAGAATTTCCTGATCCCGGCCAATTCTTTCCCTGATCCAAGCGAAATAAACAAGGGTTATGCGCAATGATCAATCCATCACATGCTTGAGACCGGCGCGGAAATAATCCCAGCCGGTGTAGAGTGTCAGGATGGCAGAAATCCACAACAGGATAATGCCGATTTCAGTTACATAAGGCATGATCTTGTCACCAGCAGGGCCGGCAAGCAGAAAAGACAGTGCGAACATCTGCGCCGTGGTTTTCCATTTGGCCAGACGCGAAACCGGCACGCTCACCTTCAGTTCGGCCAGATATTCACGCAGGCCCGAGACCAGAATTTCGCGGCACAGAATGATGATGGCCGCCCACAGGCTCCAGCCGGCAATGGTCTTGGCCGGATCAGCGGCCAGCAGCAGCAGGCAGGTGGAGACCAGAAGCTTGTCGGCGATCGGGTCGAGCATGCGGCCGATGGTTGATGTCTGCTGCCATGCGCGCGCAAGATAACCGTCGAAAAAATCGGTAATGCTGGCGACAATGAAAATGATAAGCGCGCTCCAGCGCGCAAAATCACTCGAATGCAGGCGGCCTTCAATGAAAAAGCAAAGCGCTACCAGCGGAACTGCAACGATCCGTCCATAGGTGAGCAGATTGGGCAGGGAGAGGGAGTGATTCTTTCGCATTGTGCCGCCATTTGCTTTTCTGCAGATCAACAGGGATATGATACAAAATCAATAAGTAACATGATACTGCACCATGATTGGGACATTCTTGTCCCCAGGAAGCGACAAATTTGCGTCATCTCTCTCTAAAATAATCATGAATGGTGCGTGCCATCGCTTCTGAAATGCCTTCGATCTGCATCAGGTCTTCTACTGCCGCGCGCGAAACGGCCTTGGCCGTGCCGAAATGATGCAGAAGCGCACGTTTGCGCGCCGGGCCAATGCCGGGAATTTCATCTAGCGGATTTTTGACCATTTCCTTCTTGCGCCGCGCCCTGTGCGTGCCAATGGCAAAACGGTGTGCCTCATCACGCAGACGTTGGATGAAATAAAGCACAGGATCGCGCGGCGGCAGGGTGAAGGGCGCCTTGCCCTCGACAAAGAAGCGTTCGCGGCCGGCCTCGCGGTCAACGCCCTTGGCAATGCCAATGGCTGTGATCACTTTTTCGAGGCCAAGTTGAGCCAGAATTTGTCGAACGGCGCCAACCTGTCCCTGGCCGCCATCAATCAGGATCAGATCCGGCCATGCCGGGAAGGCATCATTGTCACCATCGCTCTGGTGAGCGTCCGGCGTACCATGCTCCTTGACGAGACGGGTGAAGCGTCGCTCAATCACCTCCCGCATCATGCCAAAATCGTCACCTGGGGTAATGTCGGTCGAGCGGATATTGAATTTGCGGTACTGGTTTTTGACAAAACCTTCCGGGCCGGCCACGATCATGCCGCCAACGGCATTGGTGCCCATGATATGCGAGTTGTCATAGACCTCGATGCGGCGTGGAACGCGTTCGAGACCAAAGGTTTCAGCCAGTCCGCGCAACAGCCGTGCCTGCGATGAGGTTTCCGCCAGCCTGCGCCCCAATGCCTCGCGCGCATTGGTGTGTGCGTGATCGACCAGATCCTTTTTCTCGCCCCGCCGCGGCACCAGAATCTGAACCTTGTGTTCGGCGCGGGTCGACAGGGCTTCGGCAATCAGGGCCTGATCATCCACGGCTTCGGACAGAAGCACGAGACGCGGGCAGGGCTTGTCATCATAAAACTGCGACAGGAAGGCGCCCAGAACCTCTGCGGGGCCAAGCGTGGAATCGGCTTTTGGAAAATAGGCGCGATTGCCCCAGTTCTGGCCGGTGCGGAAGAAAAACACCTGAATACAGGTCATGCCGCCTTCCTGATGGATGGCAAAGACATCAGCTTCCTCAACCGTCTGTGGATTGATGCCCTGATACGACTGGACATGCGACAGGGCTGCCAGACGATCGCGATACACGGCGGCGCGTTCAAAATCGAGTGTATCTGAGGCTTCCTGCATCGCCTTGGCCAGATGGTCCTTGACCGACTGGCTTTTGCCGGAAAGGAAGGCTTTGGCCTCTGCCACCAGCTCGCCATAGGCTGCATCGCTGATTTCCTGTGTGCAGGGGGCAGAACAGCGCTTGATCTGATAGAGCAGGCAGGGGCGCGTACGCGTCTCAAACACCGAATCCGTGCAGGTGCGCAACAGGAAGGCACGCTGCAGGGCATTGATCGTGCGGTTGACTGCCCCTGCCGAGGCAAAGGGGCCGAAATAGTCACCCTTGCGCGTGCGGGCGCCACGATGCTTGAAAATGCCGGGCGCGCGATGATCGCCTGTCAGGAGAATATAGGGGAAGGATTTGTCGTCACGCAGCAAGACATTGAAACGCGGGCGCAGTCGCTTGATGAGATTTGCTTCCAGCAGCAGCGCCTCGGTTTCGGTGCGCGTGACGACAAATTCCATCGTCGCTGTTTCGCGAATCATCCGCGTGATGCGGTTGGAATGGCCAATGCCGCGTGCATAATTCGACACGCGTTTCTTCAGATTGCGCGCCTTGCCGACATAAAGCACATCGCCGTCCTTGTTGAACATGCGATAGACGCCGGGATTGTTCGGCAGGCGTTTGACAAAGGTATTGATAATGTCCTGGCCGCTTAAGCCTTCTGTATCCGGCAGGCCATCGGACGAATCCCACTGGATGGAATCGGCAGGTGATGGCGTTGCGGCCACGGTCTCGCCTTCGTCATCATTATCAGCTTCATCAAGGTCAAGGCCGGCAATTTCATTCATGCGGTCGTCTTCCGCTTCCGGATCGAGATGATGCGCCGGCGTCTTTTTGTCTGAACCCGTCATTCGGGAATACCTGCAATATCCGGCGTTTCCCAGGCCAGATGCTGGCCGCCGTCAAGCGCAAGCATCTGTCCGGTAATCGAGCGGCATTCCCACAGCAGGCAGACTGTCTTGCCGAATTCATCCAGTGCAGGCGCGCGCTGCAAGGGCAGGGCTGCCACCTGTCGGTCAAAATCGCTTTGTTCTTGCCGCTCGCTTGGTAATGTTGGCCCGGGTGCGATGGCATTGACGCGCATGCGTGGCGCAAAGGCCTGCGCCATTGTCTTCGTGGCATTCCAGAGGGCTGTTTTCGACAATGTATAGGAAAAGAACAGCGGATTGAGTTTCCAGACACGCTGGTCGATCATGTTGATGATCAGCCCTTCAAGCTCTGCGGGCAGGTGCCGGTACATTTCCTCGGCCAGTATGGCCGGCGTCCTGACATGCAGGGTAAAATGCTTTTCCCACAGCGCCATATCAAGCTGCCCGATACGGTCATCTTCGAAAAGCGAGGCATTGTTGATGAGCAGACGAATCGGACCAAATTTGTCCGCCGCCGCAGGGATAAGGCCACGAACATCTTCATCCTGCATCAGATCTGCCTGAACCACAGCCGCACGTCCGCCCTGTCCTGCAATGCCGTCTGCCAGCGCCTCGCTTTCCGCGATCGAGCGATTGCAATGAATGACGACCGGAAAGCCCTGCGCTGCAAGATATTCAACCATGGCCTTGCCAATGCGCCGCGCTCCTCCGGTGATCAGGACAGGGCAGTCTGCACGCGATGAATGGCTGCGATTTTCCAACACGGTAAACACTTTCTTAGCAACAAACGAGCGCTGAATTCATGCCATTTTTATCGCAAGAATACAGCGGAAAAGAGGGCGCGTCATGCTTTCTGCTGATAATATATGAATGATTTCAAATATTTCATCCCTTGTTTGTGTACAATGACATCATTGTGGAGTTTTGCGGGGAAGCTGGCGGTCTGCCGGTACGGATGTGGCGGGAATGCAACACCGCATTTTTGCCATTATCTTGACCGGTTTTGATCACAAAATCAGAAAGTTGTAGCCGCAATTTGCAGAGATGTTGCCAGCGTTAAAAGCGTGACTCGGTTAAGTCCTCCCGATTTTTGTATTGAAGTCACCACGCTTAATGAAATTAAAAAATGAAGGAGAATGCCATGCGCACTCTTAAGTCTATTGTCATCGTTTCGGCTGCGCTGCTGCCGTTCTCTGCCACTGCATTTGCTGCTGACGCCATTCAGGAACAGCCTCCGGTTCCAGCTCCGGTTGAAGTTGCTCCGCAGTATAGCTGGGCTGGTGGCTATACCGGTCTTTACCTCGGCTATGGCTGGAACAAGGCAAAGAATGAAGGTCTGGGCAACATCCATCCAAATGACTGGAAGGCTGGCGCCTATGCAGGTTGGAACTTCCAGCAGGACAACTTCGTCTACGGTGTTGAAGGTGACGCCGGTTACTCCTGGGCCAAGAAGTCCAAGAACGGTCTGGAAGTCAAGCAAGGCTTTGAAGGTTCGCTGCGTGGCCGCCTCGGTTACGATCTGACGCCGGTCATGCCATACCTGACCGCCGGTATTGCCGGTTCGAATGTCAAGCTTGACGATGGTATCGGCAGCGACAGCAAGTTCCGCTTCGGCTGGACGGCCGGTGCCGGTCTTGAAGCCAAGCTGACCGACAACATCCTGGGCCGTATCGAATACCGTTACACCCAGTTCGGCAAGAAGGACTATGACCTTGGTGCAAGCACGGTCACCAACAAGCTGGACACCCACGATGTTCGCGTTGGTGTTGGCTACAAGTTCTGATAGCTGAACATGCAGACAAAGAGGCCGGGCAGATGATTGCCCGGCTTTTTTGATTCTACAGTCAATGAAAATGGGGCCGGATCAGTTCTTGCCGGATGAAGGTCTTGCAGACGATCAGCCCTTCGGCATCAGTTCCACCAGCTCTGGGTGGAGTTCTTTGAAACGCTTGAACCAGCGCTTCAGCTTCGGACGGCCGCGTTCCCATTTGTCGCCAAAACGCAGCGTCAGATAGCCAAGGGCTGCCGCAATGGCGATATGGCCGGCATGGATCCTGCCGGCAAGACGCGGCGGCGCTTCATTGAGAAGATCAAGCATGCGTTCCGCCTTGCGCCATTGCAGATCAAGCCAGGGCTGGTGAACCTTTTCCTCAGGGCGCATGCGCCGTTCATAGACATGGGCAAGCAGCACATCGCACAGGCCATCGGCCATAGCCTCATGGCGTTCGGCTTCGGTGCGCTTTTCGGCATTACGCGGGAAAAGCTTGTTGCCCGAAACGCGGTTCAGATATTGCGTGATGACACGGCTGTCAAAAATCGTCTTGCCGTCATCCGTGATCAGGGTGGGAACCTTGCCAAGCGGATTGGCCGAGATCAGCACCTCCGGTTCCTTGCTGGTTTCAACCACTACCCTCTCAAAGGCGATTCCGGCATGATGCGCTGCCATGCGCACTTTTGCACTATAGGGCGAGGCAGGCGAATAGAGTATCTGTGTCATCGGATACTTCCCGTTGGATGTTAATAGGTGCCGGGCATCTTGACTGCGCGGCTGCGGCAGGATCGGGCATCGACTTCCGGACATGAGCGAAACTGCAGATCCTTGGTCATGCAGATTCGCACCTCCTGCAGATGGCCGCGATTGCACGCGGTCGATATGCCATCTGCCGGCAGGCCTGGATTGGCGGCAATGAAGGCTTTTTCCACAAGCCGCGGATCGACCCGGCGATCATTGACCGGATTGCGCATGCTGCCTGGAATGGTCACGCGCTCATAGGCGCGGCGCAGTGTGGCGAAATAATCCTCAGGCGACAGCCCGGAGCAGCTTCCATGCCGGCGCCATTCATGAATGATGAGCCCCTGTGAGGGCATGATATCCGAAAGCGACGAAATTATGCGGCGGGGAACATAGGAATTGCCGCTGCGCCGGTTGCCGATGGCGCAATTTTCCGGATAACCGCGCTCATATTGTGGCCAGAGCCCATGCACAATAAAGCCATAGGGGCGGCGCGCATTGCATTGCAGATCGTCCGGTCGTGAGCCGCCATTGGTGGCGCAATGGCTTGGCGACCAGGAAAGCGCCAGGACGTAGAAGTCAAAATCCCCGGGCGCATTGCCTGTCTGCCCGGGAAAGAAAGTCTGAGCCTGTGCAACGGAAACAAATGACAAGAGACAGGCTGCGATCGCGCGCAACACAGCTTTCGGAACGGTCTGAAACCGCAGCATTCTTCCTCCCGGAATAACAGCGCATTGTTCTCCTGTTTCAGGAAAGCAACGCGCCTTCATTCTTCAGCGAAGCACCCGGCATCTGCCATCAAAGACATGCCAGCGGTCAAATCCTTCGACGCAGAATTCGACATTGCGGCCAATACCGGCAAAACCCTGACCTTCCTCGATCAGGTACCAGACCGGACGGTTCTGGCCATCGCTCAGAACCGCATTGGCCTTGCAATAGGTGCGTTCAATCTGGGCCGGATTGGTCTTGGGCTCATGGCGCGTGAGCTGGATGTCACTGACGGCGGCAATGCCGACCTGAGGCAGATGCGGCACGTGATGCACCTGATAGCGGAAGCCAGAAACAACGCGGCGCAGGATCGACTGCTGGCTGCAAATGCCGGCATCTGCCGCGACGGGGGCTGTGCCAATATAATCGGCAGCCTTGGCCGGTATTGAGACGATGGCCAAGGGCGCAATGAGTGCAGCGGCAAGACTTGCGCGTGAAAACTGGCCAATAAGGTTATGGATGTGCTGCATATTCCTATCCTGTCGCAATGTCCGGGAGGGATCCCTGCCCTGATCAATGGGCGCAGTTTCAGCCAGCCGTGGGTTGAGGTCAAGACCGATCCGTTTCCGAGCGGATCCAGCGCAGTGAGAAATTGGCACCATTATCTTCCGCCAGCAGATCTTTCAGGCAGGGCAGCAGGATTTTCATCTCGCTTTCCAGCGTGAAAGGGGGATTGACCACGATCATGCCTGTGCCATCAAGGCGAGGTTCGGGCGAGGGCGCGCGAATCGCAAGCTCGATCTGCAGGATTTTTGCGATTCCGGTTTCGCGCAGCTTTCTGGCAAAACGTTCTGTCTCACGCCGGTCTTTTACCGGATACCACAGCGCATAGGTGCCGCCGGAAAAGCGCTTGTGCGCTTTCGCAAGTCCCTCGACCAGACGGTCGAATTCGCCTTCGACCTCGAAGGGCGGGTCAACCAGAACAAGGCCGCGCTTTTCCTTTGGCGGCAGATGCGCGCCCAGCGCCAGCCAGCCATCAAGTTCAATCACGCGTACCTGAAAATCACCGGCAAAGCGTTTTGCCAGCATTGCCGCATCCTGCGGATGCAGTTCAAGCGCCGACAGGCGATCCTGTTTGCGCAGAAGCTTGCGCACCAGCATGGGGGAACCCGGATAGGACGTGACAGTCTCACCTTCATTGACTGCGGCGATCGCTTCGAAATAGGGCGCAAGCAGGTCGAAGGCATCGGCACTGATCCTGCCGTCTCGCCTGGCTGCAAGCAGGCGGCCAATGCCGCCCATCCATTCGCCGGTCTTGCCTGCCTCAACACTGTTGAGGTCATAAAGGCCGATGCCCGCATGCGTGTCGACCACGCGGAAGGCCTGTTCCTTGCGTTTCAGGTAGTCAATGATGCGCGCAAGAATGACGTGCTTGACGACATCCGCGAAATTTCCGGCGTGATAGGCGTGACGATAATTCATGAGCGCGCTTGTTTCATGCCAGCCATCATTGTGCAAGGGGTTCGGTGCAGATGGGCATATCGCATTTGTCATAAATGTGACATAGAAAGACAAACGGTACATCAATTCAGATTCGGTCGCGCTATGTCGGGTGGGGTTCTACTGATCGTCCTGTTGGGGGCGTTTTGTCATGCAAGCTGGAATGCCATCGTCAAGGGTAGCGGCGACAAGTTCTTCAGTGCAGCCGGCATTGCGCTGTTTGCCTGCCTTTTCGGGCTGCTTGCCGTGCCGTTTCTCAAACAGCCTGCCATGGTAAGCTGGCCTTATCTGGTTGCCTCAGCCATCATCCAGACCATCTATCTTTCGCTGGTCGTTGCCGCCTACAAGGCCGGAGACATGAGCGAGGCCTATCCGCTCATGCGCGGAACACCACCTCTTCTGGTGGCGCTGGTCAGCGGCCCGCTGATTGGCGAGGTGATGAGCTGGAGCAGCTGGCTGGGGATCATCTTGATCTGTTCCGGCATTCTGGCCATGGCCTTGGATGCTCGCCGCCGCAACAAGGGCACGTCAAGCCGTGCGGCGATGATTGCGCTGATCAATGCCATGTTCATCGCCACCTATACGCTTGTCGATGGCGTGGGCGTGCGTCTGTCTGATGCGACCGGCTCCTATATCATGTGGACCTTCATCCTGAATGCGATTCCGCTGACCTTCTGGGCAATGCACCGTGAGGCGGATCGCTTCGTCAATTTCATGCGCGGACACTGGCGCACCATGATGATTGGCGGCGCCGGTACGCTTGCCTCCTATGGTCTTGCCCTGTGGGCCATGACCATGGCACCGATTGCCATCGTTGCAGCCGTGCGCGAAACCTCGATCCTGTTTGCCCTGCTCATTTCCGGCCTGATCCTGAAGGAAAGGATCGGCGCTTCGCGCATGGTGGCAGCTGCCCTGATCGTCTGCGGCGCCATCGTGCTGCGCCTTTCGTAATGAAAGGGCAATGATCTGCATGACTACCTGAAATAATTGCTTGCACAAGCATATTGGCATGTTATGTGCGGCAGAGAACCGTCCGGTTCTCTCATTCCCGCTTCAGCTTCTCCCAATCAGGTTTCTCATGTCCGGCACTGTCCTGCTCGTTGTCCTCCTCGGCGCCTTTTGTCATGCGAGCTGGAATGCCGTTATCAAGCGGACAGGCGACAAGTTTTTCTCGGCCGTCGGGCTGGGGCAGGTAGGGTTTCTGATAGCATTGCTGGGGCTGCCCTTCGTGCCGCTTCCGCCAGCCACAGCCTTTGTCTACATCATCGGCTCGGTTCTCATGCAGGCGCTCTACATGGTGCTGCTTGCCGCCTGCTACAAGGCCGGCGACATGAGTGAGACCTATCCGATCATGCGCGGCACGCCGCCGCTGATCATTGCCATGATCAGCGCGCCCTTGCTGGGCGAGGCAATCGGGCTGATGAGCTGGCTTGGCATCATCATCATCTGCATGGGCGTCCTCAGCATGGCGCTGGAAGCGCGCCAGCGCAACGGGGGCGGTTCATACCGCTCCATTCTGCTTGCCCTGCTGACAGCGCTGGTGATTGCCGCCTGCGCGATCATTGACGGGCTTGGCGCGCGCCTTGCCGGCAATGCGATTGCCTATACGCTCTGGCTTTTTGCCATCAGCTGGATTCCACTGAGCGCATGGGTTCTGGTGCGGGAGCCAGAACGCTTCATCCACCATATGACGACCTATTGGCGTGCCATGCTGATCGGGGGTATTGGCGCGGTGGGGGCTTATACCACCATTCTCTGGGCCATGACGATGGCGCCCATCGCCATTGTTTCGGCCGTGCGCGAGACAGCAATCCTGTTTGCCATGCTGATTTCGGTCGTGATCCTGAAAGAAAAAGTCGGCCTTTATCGTGGTCTGGCTGCCGTGTTGATTGTGATTGGCGCGCTTGTCTTGCGCCTTGCCTGATCAATAAGCGGTGTGCTTGCAACTGTTGCGGGCAGAATCTTGTTTCGGCGGCCAGGATGTTGCGCTAGATAAGGTGCATGACCCGACCCGACACGCCCGCATCTCTCAAAATCGGTCATTCGGCCTGTCCGCATGATTGCCCTTCCACCTGCGCTCTCGATGTGGAGCTCATCGATGAACGCACCATCGGACGCATCCGCGGTGCCAGGGACAACAGCTATACGGCCGGGGTGATCTGTGCCAAGGTCGCGCGTTATGCCGAGCGGGTGCATCATCCAGACCGGCTGAAATATCCGCTGATCCGCGCTGGCCGTAAAGGCGAGGGCGAATGGAAACGGGCCTCATGGGATGCTGCCCTTGATCTCATTGCCGAACGCTTTCTGAAGGCGGAAGAAGAGCATGGCTCTGAAAGCGTCTGGCCCTATTATTATGCCGGCACGATGGGGCTGGTGCAGCGCGATTCCATCAACCGCCTGCGCTTTGCCAAGCGCTATTCCAACCAGTTTGACAGTTTCTGCACCAATATGGCCTGGACGGGCTATTTTGCCGGTACCGGCAGCCTGACCGGGCCTGATCCGCGTGAAATCGCCAAGGCCGACTGCGTCGTGATCTGGGGCACCAATGCTGCTGCAACCCAGGTCAATGTCATGACACATGCGGTGCGGGCACGTAAAGAGCGCGGCGCCAAGGTCGTTGCCATCGACATCTATGCCAATGCAACCGTGCGCCAGGCCGATATGGGCATTGTGCTGAAGCCCGGTACGGATGGCGCCTTTGCCTGTGCGGTGATGCATGTGCTGTTCCGCGACGGGCTTGCCGACTGGGATTATCTCAACCGCTACACCGATGATCCGAAAGGGCTTGAGGCGCATCTTGCAAGCCGCACGCCAGAATGGGCGGCAAGGATCACCGGCCTGACGGTTGCAGAAATCGAAGCCTTTGCTCATCTGGTGGGCAAGACCAAGCGCACCTATTTCCGTCTGGGCTATGGTTTTACGCGCCAGCGCAATGGTGCGATCAATATGCATGCGGCAGCTTCCATTGCCTGCGTGACCGGCGCTTTCCAATATGAAGGCGGCGGGGCATTCCATTCCAATGCCGGCATTTTCCACATGGCCAAGAATGAAATCGAAGGCCGCACGATGCAGGACAAGTCGATCCGTTTTCTCGACCAGTCCAAGATCGGGCGGATTTTGACCGGCGACAGCGAGGCGCTTTATGGCGGCCCACCGGTCATGGCCATGCTGATCCAGAACACCAATCCGATGACGGTGACGCCGGAACAGCGTCTGGTGCGTAAAGGTTTTGCGCGCGAGGATCTGTTTGTTGCCGTGCATGAGCAATTCATGACCGATACGGCCAGGATGGCCGATGTGGTTCTGCCGGCAACGACCTTCCTTGAGCATGACGATATTTATCGCGGCGGCGGCCAGCAGCATGTCGTGCTGGGGCCAAAACTGATCGAAGCTTATGCCGAGGCGCGGCCGAACCTGTTTGTCATCAATGAACTGGCAAGGCGGCTGGGTGTCGGACATTTGCCGGGCTTTGATGTCGATGCGCGCAGGCTGATCAGCAACATGAACGCCAAAAGCGGCTTGCCGTCCTTTGACGAGCTGGAAGAGCAGCGTTTTGTCGATTTGCAGCCCTCATTCGAGGAAGCCCATTATATCAATGGCTTCAAATGGCCGGATGGCAAGTTCCGTTTCCGCCCCGACTGGACGGGCAGCCCAGCCCCTAACCGCCCGCCTGTGGTCATGGGCAATCAGGGGCCGTATGACAGAATGCCGGAATTTCCGGATCATTGGGAAGTGATCGAAACGGCGGATGCGGAACATCCATTCCGCCTTGCGACGTCGCCGGCGCATAATTTCCTCAATTCCACCTTCACCGAAACACCGACATCGATTGCCAAGGAAAGACGCCCGCAATTGCTGATCCATCCGGAGGATGCGGCTGAACTGGGCATTGCCGATGGCGATCGCATCGAAATCGGCAATCATCGCGGCGAGGTTGTGCTGCATGCCGCCATTCGCTCCGGCCACAAGCGCGGCGTGGTGATTTCGGAAGGTCTTTTTCCCAATTCCGCCTTTGAGCGCGGCGAGGGGATCAATACGCTGATCGGCGCGGATTCTGTCGCCCCCTATGGCGGTGCTGCCTTCCACGACACCAAGGTGTGGATCCGAAAGCTGGATTAGCACATGTTTCAACCAGTTTGGCAGACATGTGTAGAACTAGCTAATGGAAACCGCGCTGAAAAGCGCGGTTTCTGTATCTGAATAGCTCAATCAGCAGAAAAACTTAATCAGCCCTCATAGTTCAGCTTCAGATGCGAAACACCAACGGCAGCAGCAAGGCCGCGTTGTCCCTGCAGCGAGATCGGCTGCAACGAAACCGTCTTCCATGAGCCACCGGTCAGGACATTGGTGCCGCCGCCAATGCCAATGGCTGCATTGGCCGATGCGCCGGCATAATTGCCCTTGAGCGCGCCTTCAGGGCGAACCGATGGTGCCCAGACGGCCCAGGCGATTGTACCGCCATTGGTAAAGCCAAGATCAACGCCAATCTTGGTGAAGGTGCCGGAGTAGTGTTCGACCGGATTGCGCTTGTTGGCCGGGCGGAATTCGCAGTTGAGATCCTGCTGGCTACCGAGGATAACGCCGATTGCCGGTTCAATTGCGCAAACCAGCGTGCCGACCTGGGAATAGGGCTGCACACGGGCAGAGGCTGGTGGTGCAACACGATCGGCGGCAATCGCAGGGACAGTCACTCCGAGACCGGAAATAAGGGCCACGGCCGACAGGAGGGATTTTGAAGAACGGCGAGACATCGTCTTGTCCTCTACTTTTCATTGTTGTTATGCGACTGATTCTGGATGTCGAGCCAGGCGCTTGTTTTTCTTGCCGTCACAATTCGGCCATTTTGGGAATTGCTGAAAATTTTGTTAACAGAAACGGGGAGAAGGCCAATATGTCGCGCGGTGGCGGGCCTGTCGCAGGCCGACCACCATTCAGAGTCTAGAACAATGATGCGCTGATGATCATCGCATCGGCAGGCTGAGGTTCTGCCTTGCCACTGGCAAACTGGCGCAGCACCAGCGGATAGATCTTGTGTTCAGCTGTCAGGACACGTGCAGCAAGCGTTTCTGCCGTATCGCCTTTCAGTACGGGCACGGCGGCCTGTGCCAGAATCGGGCCTTCGTCCATGCCTTCGGTGACGAGATGCACCGTGCAGCCGGCAAGCTTGACACCGGCATCAAGCGCGCGCTGATGCGTGTGCAGTCCCGGAAACAGCGGCAGAAGCGAGGGGTGAATATTGAGAATGCGCCCCTCATAGGAGGCAATGAAACGGCCGGAGAGAAGGCGCATATAGCCCGCAAGGCAGATGATGTCCGGCCTGTCATGTGCAAGGCTTGCAAGGATGGCCTCTTCATGCGCTTCCTTGGAGGCATAGTCCTTGCGGACAAAGATCCGCGTTGCAATACCCGCGGCCTCAGCCTTGGCGATGCCGCCTGCTTCCGCCTTGTCGGAATAGACGGCAATGATTTCTGCCGGATAATCTTCTGCGCGCGATGCCCGGATCAGCGCCTCCATATTGGAGCCGCCGCCCGAAATGAAAATCACAACCCGCTTGCGGCTCATAGTGCCAGACTACCCTTGTAGATCACGCCGTCCTTTTCGCGGTGAACCATACGGCCAAGCGTGACGACCTTTTCGCCTTCGCGGGCAAGAATGGCTTCAACTTTCGCTGCCTTGTCCGGCGAAACGACGACGATCATGCCAATGCCGCAATTGAAGGTGCGCAGCATTTCATGGGCTTCCACGCGGCCAACCTTTGCAAGCCATGAGAAGACGGCTGGAACAGAGATCGCATCCAGATCGATTTCCGCCGCAAGCCCTTGCGGCAGAACGCGTGGAATATTGTCAGGAAAACCGCCGCCAGTGATATGGGCAAGCGCCTTGATACCATCCGAGCTGCGGATCGCGGCCAGCAGCGGCTTGACATAGATGCGGGTTGGCGTCAGCAGCGCTTCGCCCAGTTTCGCGCCCGGCTGGAACGGTGCCTCCGACTGCCAGCCAAGGCCGGAAATTTCGACAATGCGGCGCACCAGCGAGAAGCCGTTGGAATGAACGCCCGATGAGGCGAGGCCGAGAATGACATCGCCTTCGGCAATGTCGCCGCGTGGCAGCAGGCTGTCACGTTCTGCCGCACCAACGGCAAAGCCGGCGAGATCATAATCACCATTGCGATACATGCCTGGCATTTCGGCTGTTTCACCGCCGATCAGTGCACAGCCTGCCTGACGGCAGCCTTCGGCAATGCCGGCCACAATGTCAACGCCCTGATCCGGCGATAGCTTGCCGGTGGCAAAATAGTCGAGGAAGAACAGCGGTTCTGCACCCTGCACGACGAGATCGTTGACGCACATGGCCACGAGATCAATGCCAACCGTGTCGTGCTTGTCGGCATCGATTGCGATTTTCAGCTTGGTGCCCACGCCGTCATTGGCGGCAACCAGAACCGGATCCCTGAAGCCTGCGGCCTTCAGATCAAACAGGCCGCCGAAGCCACCGATTTCGCCATCGGCACCCGGACGGCGGGTTGAACGTACCAATGGCTTGATCTTTTCTACCATCAGGTTACCGGCATCAATATCAACGCCTGCCTGCGCATAAGTCAGGCCGTTCTGGCCGTTGCGCTCGTTTTCCATGGGTCTGGCCTCTTCCTGAAACTGGCTGCTCATCCACTTCAAGGGATAATATGCGGGGGCTTTCGCATGAGATTGCCAAAGCTGCAAGGCCAACGAGCGGTAAAAGCAAAAAACTATGCAGGAATCTGTCGAAATCTTGCATGGTAGGATATGGTCGCAACAGGAGAAGATGCGCTGAAGGACAGGGAACGGGCACACATGGCCAAGAAGTCGATGCCGGCACGTCAGGGTGTCATGAAAAGTGGCAGCCGCACAATGCGTCAGTCGGATGCGACCACACGCGATGGCGATATTCACGTCAATGTCGCCGTGGGGGGATTTTCAGGCTCGGCCATGCGCCGTCAGGCCATGTTCTGGATCGGTGCGGTTGTCGTTTTTGTGCTGTTCCTGATTGTATTCAGCGCCATTCTTTTGCCTTTTGTCGCAGGCATGGCACTGGCCTATTTTCTTGATCCGATCGCCGACCGGCTGGAGCGCCTTGGCCTGTCGCGACTGGCGGCAACAATCGTGATCCTGCTGGTATGTCTTCTGGCGCTCACCATTGCGGCGATGATTATTCTGCCGATCCTGGCAGCGCAGCTTTCCGATTTCATTTCCAGAATTCCCGATTACATCACGCTGTTGCAGTCACTGATGACAAAAGAAAATTCGCAATGGCTGAAACGCTATATCGGAATCGATAATTCCGTCATCCAGCAGAACCTTTCCTCCCTGGTGGAACAGGGGGCCGGTTTCCTCTCCCTTCTGCTGCAACAGTTGTGGAATTCGGGGAAATCGCTCATCGACATTGCCGGCCTTGTCGTGGTCACGCCGGTGGTTGCTTTTTACATGCTGCTCGACTGGGATCGCATGATCAAACGCATCGACAGCTGGATACCGCGCACCCAGCTTCACACGGTGCGCGGTCTTGCGCGCGAGATGAATCAGGCCATTGCCGGTTTTGTGCGCGGGCAGGGCACCTTGTGCCTGCTGCTTGGCGCCTATTATGCCATTGGCTTGACGCTTGCGGGGCTTAATTTTGGCCTGTTGATCGGCTTTTTTGCCGGTCTGATCATCTTTATTCCCTATGTTGGATTCTTCATCGGTCTTGCTCTGGCAATTGGCGTGGCATTGGTGCAGTTCTGGCCGGACTGGGTCATGGTTGCGGTGATTGCCGCCATATTTTTCATCGGCCAGTTCGTTGAAGGCAATATTCTCCAGCCAAAACTTGTTGGCTCATCGGTTGGGCTGCATCCGGTCTGGCTGATATTTGCGCTTTTTGCCTTTGGCTATCTGTTCGGCTTTACCGGCATGCTGGTTGCCGTGCCTGCGGCTGCAGTCGTTGGGGTGCTTGTGCGTTTTGCGCTGAATAGCTATCTGGATTCTCCATTATATGATCCGGCCAATGCCCATGTGAAAAGCGGGACTGATGCGCAGTCCGGGCTTGTGGTTGAAGCTGGCGATGAGGCACATAGCGAGTCATGAACAGGAGCAGCACAAGAGAAAGACGGCATGGGGGCAGTGATGCGTGAAGCGCCACGCCAGATCCCGCTCGATCTCGAACATCAGCCGGCTTACCGCCGCGACGATCTGATCGTCACGGAGGCCAATCGTGCGGCTGTTGATATTGTTGATCGCTGGCCGGACTGGCTTTCGCCGGTAACCGTCCTGTCCGGGCCGATTGGTGCCGGCAAGACGCATCTTGCCGAAATCTGGCGTGAGCGCACCGGCGCTTTGCGCGTGGATGCAGCCCATATTGATGAGGCTGCCGTGCTTGCCGCGGCGGAAGGCTCGATCCTGATCGAGGATATTGGTGATGCGCCGTTCAGTGAAACGGGGCTGTTTCATATCATCAATACGATCCGCCAGAGCCTTGCTGCGGGCAAGGCCAATTCGCTTCTCATGACATCGCGTCAGAGCCCGGCCAATTGGCCGGTCACGCTGCCTGATCTTGCTTCACGGCTGAAGGCGGCAACGGTCGTGGAGATCGAAGAGCCGGACGATCTGCTTCTGTTCGGGGTCATTCACAAGCTCTTTGCCGACCGGCAGGTGAGTGTCGAACCGCAGGTCGTTTCTTATATGATCGGCCGCATGGAACGCTCGCTATCAGCCGCAATCAGGCTGGTTGATCGTCTCGACCGCATGGCGCTTGAACAGAAGACCAGAATTTCACGTGCCTTGGCAGCGCAGGCACTGGCAGAAGAGGCACAAAACGCTCAGGACGGGCGCAAAGATTGAGGGCGCGATGAAAATTGCCGTAACCGGTTCAGGTGGGTTTATCGGCAAGGTGCTGGTCGGCCAATTGCAGGCCGCGGGCCATGAAGTTCTGAGCCTGTCACGTGGGGCACTGTCTGAGCCCGATTTTTCTGGTGTTGATGTCGTCATTCATTGTGCGGCACTTGCCCATCGCACCGGAGCCGGGCGGCCTGATGCGGCAACGTTCGATGCAGTCAACCATCGTCTGACGGTCAGGCTGGCCGAACAGGCAAGACAGGCAGGCGTCAGGCGTTTTGTCTTCGTTTCAACCATCCATACCATTGCCGGAAACAGACAGCCGCTGACGACTGGCATGCCGCTTGCGCCGCGTGACGATTATGGCCGGGCGAAAGCACAGGCAGAGGCTGCGCTGATCACAATGGAGGGCATTGAAGCCGTGATTGCCCGTCCGGTTCTGGTCTATGGCCCCGGTGCCAGGGCCAATCTGCATGCCCTCATGAAACTCTGCGACAGCAGGTTGCCATTGCCTTTTGGCTTGGCAAGCAACAAGCGCAGCCTTGTCTCGTTGGAAAATGTCGTGCGCGCGCTGGTCTTTCTGGCTGAAATGCCCGCCGAAAAACTGTCGGGCCGCATTTTCCATCTGGCCGAGCCCGAGACGCGCTCAACCAGAGAACTGGTGACAAAGGCACGTCAGGCGCTCGGCCGTCCGCTGAACCTGCTACCTGTTCCGCCATGCATAATGAAGCTGCTCCTGTCGGCTGTGGGAAAGTCCAACATGTATGAACAGCTTTTTGGTGATCTCATCGTGGATGGCACGACGATCGAACGGGCAGGCTTCCGTTATCGTCCGGGCGAAGGACAGCTTGCCGCCATGGCAATCACCGCACGCGACATCTGAAACGTGGCTTGTATCGCATTCAGTGGCCAATCGCTTTGGGCGGCAGTGGCCGGGTGCTCATGCGAGGCGTGCCCGTTTCCGTTTTCTTGCCGATTGCGCCTGTCATCAGAGAAGCGCTGTCCGGCTTGTTTTTGTCGCCGACCAGCAGATCTTCATGAACCCAGCCAATAAGGTTCGTTGTCGGCACAATGACACGATGCCAGCGTCCGGTCTTGCCGTAGGAGCGCATTTCACGTCCCTTTTCAATCACTGCAATGGCCGGGGCCTTTTCCCATGCCGTCTTGCGGATGATGAGTTTTTCTTTTGCAAAGACGACGGTTGGGGAATGGGCAGGGGAATTGACTCCACGCGGCGGCATTGCGCCTTGTGTACTGGAACGCGGGGCAGGATGCGCTGACATGCGTGTCTGGCTGCTGCCAGGCTTGACCTGCGGTTTTGCCGACTGGCTTAGCAGCTCGGCAATCGTTCGTGGTTCTGGTGATGAACCCACTGGGGCTGATGGGCGCGGAACGGGTGCCGCCACGACAGTTTGTGGCGCGACCTGCGGCTTTGGCTTGTTTTGACTTGCAGCGGCAGGCCCTGATGCGGGCCTTTTTTCAGTATTGGCGGGCGTGGTGATGCGTGCAAGTTGACGCTGGAACAGCGTGGCAAAGGCTTGCTGCGGGCTTTTATGATTGGCAGTCGACCAGATGCTGAAGGCACCGAAGCTGACTATAGCCGCGAGCACCAGAAGCGAGGCTTTTGAACCCCCGCTGCGCCTCCTTGCTGATGAGGAGCGGCGGCGAGTAGAGCGTTTATTGGCAGCCATCTGACCGTTTCCGTAACCGAATCATATGGAAGACGCTAGCAGCGTTTCCTTGGGATTTGGTTACCGTGCATCAGGCCTAGATTGAACGCATCAGGCCTCCATCCACGCGCAGATTCTGGGCGGTGATGTAGGCTGCGCCATCCGAGGCAAGGAACGATACGGTGGCGGCGATTTCCTCGCTTTTGCCATAACGCCCCAAAGGCACGCTTTTGCGCCTTTCTTCGGTTGCCGGCAGGCTGTCGATCCAGCCGGGCAGAATATTGTTCATGCGGATATTGTCGGGGGCATAGGTGTCGGCAAAGATCTTGGTGAAGCTGGCAAGCCCTGCCCGGAACACTGCTGATGTCGGAAACATGGCGCTTGGTTCAAAAGCCCAGGCTGTTGAAATATTGATGATGACGCCCGATTTCTGCTTCTGCATGGTTGGCACAACCAGTCGCGTTGCCCGCACGACATTCAGAAAATAGGTTTCCATGCCCTTGTGCCAGTCCTCATCCGTGATTTCGAGGATCGGCGCGCGCGGGCCGTGGCCGGCGCTGTTGACGAGAACATCAATGCGGCCCCATTTGTCCAGTGTCAAATCAACCAGCTTTTTCAGATCATCATTGGACTGGTTGGATCCCGTGATGCCAACGCCGCCCAGTTCCTTTGCCAAGGCCTCTCCCTTGCCGGACGAGGAAAGGATTGCAACGGCAAACCCATCCTGCGCCAGACGACGTGCGCTGGCAGCCCCCATGCCGCTGCCGCCTGCCGTGATGATGGCTACTTTCCGAGAAGACATCTCATTACCCCCTGGTTTGTCTATGTCGGAGCAAAATTAGCGGTTATGGATGAAAACCCAAGTCAAAAATCTTGATCGGGCGGAGCTGGAATTGTGTGCTGCGGTTCATGGGCCTGCATGTGACAGTCATTCTGACACCAGCCAGACCCAGCAAGGTGTGTTCAGGAGTGCTGCTTCCTGGGGGCAAATACCCTTTCAGGAATATCTTGGGATCGGGATGCTCTAGATGCGAGAACAAAATCCCCTCGTTTTGATCGCCGTCAAAATCGAGGGGCTTGCAATTGATCTGCGCACTGCAAGCGCACTTTACGAGAGGAATGTCTTGCTGTTGGACGTCTTATTGCTGGCTGGCGCTTTTGACGCTGCCATATGCATTGTCTTCATTCTTTTGCGCCTGCGAACGCTCTTTGGCTTCCATGGCAGCGCGCATGGCAGCCCATTCACGGGCATGACGGTGGTAAATTTCATCAGAAACGGTCTGGTTGGACATTCCATCCTCCTTCATCGTTCCGCTTCATAGCACAATATATGTTGAAGGCCTGCATCACAAAAGATAAGCCTTTGAAATCTAAATCGATTTATATGTTGATAAAAAATCCTGGCCAGCAGGATACTTAAAGTCCAGAACCGCAAACAGGGGCCATGCCCGTGCCGGGGTACAAGGTTTTTTCAATTTGTTGGGCTTGATATATTGCGACCGAACAGTTGAAATTACGCTATTGTCAAAGTGAGCGTAGCCTTCGTTTCACACAATACATGCAACGCATCAGGAGTGATTCCATGCAAAAGCTGTTTATGATGCTGGTGACGGCTTCAATGGTGTTGGGTACGAATGGCGCTTACGCCTGTGCTTTTGACAAGGACTGGAAACAGTGCATGGAACATTGCACGGAAGCAGGAGAGGTGCTCTACCCGTTCTGCGCCTTGGGACACACGGCGCCAAGGCTTGAAACATAAGATTTCCGTCTTGATCAATGGATTCGTAAACAAGGCAATGCCGTTGGCTTCTGCCAATGGCGTTTGCATACGCAGTTTTGGATCGTCAGAATAAGACGCATCCTGACGCGGGATAAAGCCCATCTGCTAAAATATTTTTGAATTTAAGTTCATAAAAACAAATATTTGTGTGCCAAGATTAATCGTTGTGGCTAAAAATCCGAATTAAATTCACAAGAAGCTTATAAAAAGTGGTTGTGGTTCTGGTGCCGGCTTGTTAGATGCCCCCGTTTATTAGGGGGTAGATATGTATAATCAGAGACCTGCAAAATTCTTGCAAATCATCAGCTTTGTCGTACTTGTCGGTTGGGTTGCAGCCATGCTTGTGGTTGCACGGCTGTTTTATATCAACAGACCGCTTGCCGCCTATCTGTTGCAGGAAAATGGCCCATTTGAAATCATTGGCTTTTTTTTCCTGTATGCTGGCCGGTTGTTTATTTCTGCGCACTGCCTTTTTGCAATGGGCTTCAAGCAGGCGCGAAGCGTTCTGGCTTGCCGCGCTTGCAGTTGGATTTCTGTTCCTGGGTATGGAAGAAATCAGTTGGGGGCAGTGGTTCATCGGTTGGGAAACGCCGGCAACATTTGAAGGCAATCTCCAGCATGAGACCAATTTGCATAATATGTCCTTCATTCATTTTTATGCGCATGAAATAGGTCTTGCGGTCTTTTCGATCTATTTCGTGATTATCCCTTTGATTTATCATGGGATTCCGATGACTTCGCCTCTGTTTGACAAAATTGGTCTTCCCATTGCCGATTTGTCGATTGCGGCTCTTTTTGCGACGGTCTTTATTTTGTTCATAAGGCCTTTCAGCCTGCTTTATGGGGCTTCTGCAGGAGGTGCCTTGAATTACGGCGAGATGCAGGAGTTTATCTATGAGTTTTGCGCCCTGCTTTTGGCCTATCAATGCTGGCGAAAAGCCAAGGCACATGGCGCGTATTCGGCCGCAAACTCATAAATGCTCTTCCCATTCGTCCAGGCTGTGATTCAAAGCCCCCCCCCCCAGCGATGGGGGGCGATGGCACGGCGACGGTACGAGTTGATAGATCACGAATGGTCGGTCGTCGGGCCATTGCTTCCGAACAAGCCTCGCGGTGTGCCCCGTGTCGATGACCGCCGGGTGTTGAATGGCATTCTCTGGCGCTTCCGGACAGGCCCGTCGTGGGCGGAAATCCCCGGGCACTACGGCCCGCCGACCACCTGCTACAACCGCTTTGTTCGTTGGCGCAAGGCAGGCGTCTGGGGCCGGCTCATGGAGGAAGCCTCCAAGGCCTATGATGGCGACATCATCATGATCGCCTCGACCTGTGTCCGTGTTCACCAGCATGGGGCCACGGGAAAAAGGGGCTCTCGTGATGCGGCATGGGACGCTCCCGTGGGGCCTCACCAGCAAGATCCACGCGCTCGTCGATGCGGAAGGTCATCCCGCGTCACCTGCGTCTGACTGCAGGCCAAGCCCACGACAGTGTCGAAGCCGAAGCCTTGCTTGGGACACATTGAGGACGCGCGACCCTGCTGGCCGACAAGGTCTATGGCAGCGATGTCATTCGGGCTTTGGCCGGGAAGAATAGACCTGGGCCAATATCCCGGCAAGCGCAAGGGCTTCTTTCCCTTTTCCGCCTGGGGTTATCGCCAGCGCAATCTGGTCGAACGTCTCTTCAGCAGGATCAAACGGTTCCCGGGATCACCACCCGATAGGGCAAAGATCCCAGGAACTTCCTCGTTGCCGTCAAACTGGTCAGACTGCGAATCTGGTGCCACGCGTAATGAGTCTGCGGCCTAACTATAATATCAACTGCTCGTTACTTGTTTGGGTTGAATTATTTTTCAAGCCTACGTCTTCACTTGCCACTTGCTCATTATGGGAGGCTTGTATTTTGGTTCTGTCCTTATGCAGCCCGTTTTTCCAGTAGAGACCAGGGTTAATGAATTGTTGCTTAAACGCCAAGGCCAGTTCCCGAATTGCAAATATCTTGTCGCTTTGAACCAACCCATTAGGAGGACCGGAAGGCGTATTATTGGCATCAACTATCCAAATATCACCATCGTTTTGATCTCTAAGAACATCCAATTCTCCATAATCCAGGCCGATATGACTGCAGAATTTTATAATATTTTCTATCTCTTCTTGTGATAAAACGTTTGATGGTAATGTTATTGTTGCGCTATCATTCGCGTTGGAAAATCGAATATTATCTCTTCTAACTTTAATATATACAAAAGGTATTACATTTCCTATGATTGGTACGCGTATGTCATATACTGATCTTTGCGATGACGATGTGTGAAAATTATTATTAATTAATCGTTGCACTACAAAATTTGAAAAATGTTCAGTGGTAATGTCTGACCCTTTGATGATACGCCCATCGTGAGTTGCGTTTTCATTAGATTTTACCAAGTAAAATTTTTCTGGCTCTATGTCATTCGGGCATAGACAAATTCCCCGTTTGAAAACCTTACGATGTGCTATATCAATACCGCTTTTAGAAATATCGTTGCAATTGACGTTTATAAATTTTTCTAGATTATTTGGCTTTTGCAGGTGTGGATGGCTGAACCATAAGTTACAAGTTTCTTGTCCAGAATCACCTTTTGAATACTTGTAACCGAAGATGTGCCACATTTTACCTAATACCGAGCCAACAAGTGGATCAGTTGCTAGATATGTGTTGCCATGTACGCCGATAATATGGTTTTGATCCTGAAACCATGGATCCATGTCGGCGCGGATAACATCTCTGAAATTAATTTCGTGTTCTCCATTTGGAAGTACTTTTCCAGAAGGGTCTGTTACTATTACACGATTGCTTCCAAAGTCTAAAAAACTGGAAATATCTAATTCAAATTCACCGCCATCGGTACAAAAACCACGTTTTTTCAGGTCATTACGCGGTATTATGGCGTGGATGCGTGCACAAACTTTACCATTAACTATGATTGTCACTTCGCATGTTTCGCCGGATCTGGCGCAGCACCAACCGCGTAATAGCGCCCCGCCGATTATTTCAACGTTGCCATGATATTTTTGTTGTTCAAGTTCCATAGCTCTCCTCAGTGGTGCGATCATGTCTGATTAAAGAATCTGTCAATCGTTTAGCATGCGGTACATTCCCAAAAAGGGTTTCAAGCCTCATGGCACGGGGATGCGGAAGGCTGTAGGATGTTGTAATGATGGCTCGTTTCAATCACCTTTGCCTCATTCGAAAAGGAACTGCTTATTGGCAAGTAGCAATAATTTGCATCTGCAAGAGAAGATCTGGTTTTTACAATAGGTGTGCGTGAGGCTGGCCACGCATAAATGGTTAATGGTAGTCCTGATAAGGGTATTAAAAAAGCGCCCGACTGCACAAACATATGGATTATGGTGGGGACTGCAAAAAATACAATTACAGTAATAAAGACCGAGGACAGAGATGCCTTGTCAAAAACTGGTGCCCCCAGAGAGACTCGAACTCCCGACCCCCTGATTACAAATCAGGTGCTATTCATTAATTTTATTGGGTAATTTTACAAACTAACCATATATCGACAATAAGAGATTCAATAGCTTACAGGGAGTTTGTAAACCGCTCAAGCTTTGAGATTGCCACCTCTGCAAGTTCAACTTTCCCACCCAAATAATGCGCATCAAGGATGCGCTCAACGTCTTTTAGTGCGTGACCTGTAATGGATGCGATTTGACTTGTGCTGCATCCAGCAAGGGCAAGCCGCGTGACCGCTGTGCCTCGCAAATCATGAAATGTGAGATCGTCAATGCCTGCTTTGACGCAGGCCTTACCCCATGACGTCTTGAAGCCATCCGTAGTCCACGGCTGGCAGCGAGAATTTACAAGAATGGTGCCAATTGACTTTCGCGGCGCACCGAGCAAGTCGCGTAGTGGCGCGCCAACGGGTATTAAAACTCTCGCCCCCGTCTTCCCTTGCTTGATGCGTAGCGTCTTCCCGTCATATGCTGGCCAAGTCACGCGAAGTAAGTCCCCCTGACGCTGCCCAGTCCAAAGAGCCATCATCAATGCAAGCTGTAGCTCGGGGGACGCCACACGTATAAATCTCTGAATGATGTCTGTCGTCCATATCTTATCTGCTCTTTGAGCGACGTATAGTCGGCCCCCACGCTCACACACGTTGACGGCCAGCAATCCACGATCCTTGCCAAATGACAATACACGGCTCAAAACAGACCACGCGTAATCCGCCGTTCTAGGGCGATCTGCCATGGTATCCCGCCATTCCTTGAATTTTCCTCTTGCGCGTGGTGTTTCGAGATATGAGAATGGCAGGTCTCCGAAGATGTCCTCTATCTCCGCCAGATAGCGCATATAATCCTTGCGCGTCTTTTCTGATTTCTTGGTAAAATCTGCGGACTTGGAATACTCCTTGATGATGTGCGAGAGCGTATGCTTTTTCCCGCCCGTAAGCGCTTTGACGGCGTCGCTATATGCAGCATGAAATTCCGGGTCAGATGGGGCAAGTATCTTGCCGTCTGCCCCTCGCAATAATGGTCCCCCGCGCCATGCGTAGTAGTAATAGCGCACGCTGCCATCAGCAAGCCGCTTTCGTACGCGGTGAACGCCTTTGAGCAAGACGCGCATCTATTGCCGCCTCCATTTCTGAAAAGTCTTGCGCATCATCATTTGCCTGTGTCTCCAGCCCCGATAATCGGTCAAGCCGGGCGTCAATGGCTCGCTTATCCCATCTATTTGTCCCCGGTATTGCTGACGGTAATACCCCACGTCTGACCCATTCTGAAAATCCGGACGTGGTCAGCCCGCAATACTGCGCGGCCTCTGATCGTGTGACTAATCGCTGTTTTAGCTCCATCTTATTCACCATCAATCGTCGGCTAAGCTTTATTCGTGAGTTCCTTACTCGCCATGACGGTCGCCTCCTGATTGGTGGGGGCGTTCCAAGCTTTGCCGTGGTCCAATTCCTCGCCGTTTTCAAAGCGATCCCATCGCTCTTGCCATGCGTCGGCATATGCAAGGAGAACGTGGGCGATGCTCCGTGCGTCGTCCGGGTGCATGTATATCCATTCGGAACTGCGCTTTTCGGGTGAACAGTCCCCCTCCCATATGGCAAGAAGGGCAGGCGGCCAGCCTTTGTCGCCGTAATCTTGGTCTAGTGTGAATGTCACCGACTGATTGTAGTGACCTGGCATAATGGCCTTGCTAAGATTGAAGAATGACGCGGTTTCAACATCGCTGAAAAATCGCTTAAGGGTATCAGTCATTCCATTGCCTCCTTGGGGCAGAACTACTCATTCCGCGCCTCCTGATTGGTGGGTGTCGTTCAGGAAATAGTCTGTGACGGTCAATCCTCCTTCGACGCGGTCAACCGTTTTCCCGAACAATGGTCCACGCGGGTCGTTGAGAAAGATCCATTGGCACTCATAAGGAAATCCGCTTACAATTTTCGGATGCACATTCAACTTCCCCACTGCGGCGTAAAATTCACCCTTGGAAACCTGTCTCATTTCGCTCCCTCCGGTTGTGTTTGGCCGCGAGCCGTCAAGTATTCCTTGACTACTGCAAGGGCGCGTTCAGCGTCACCGCGCCAGCCAGCTTTACGATCCTCAGAAAGCGCTTCCCAAGGTCCATCATCGTAGTGAGACCCCCAATCCCGGATAGCCGCAGCCATTCTGTCGATTAACTCTCCATTTTCTCCGGACAGATCATTTAGGAAGGCGGCAAGCTGCGCTTCTGGTGCGGCTGGCTCAACCTGTAAGCTTTCGTTACAGGTTGCGGCTTGCTCGGCGGCGAGTTCTTCCAGCTTGTCGGCGCGGACGGCGCGGTCGGCAAGGATGGCAGTGCGTGCATAGTCTTTCAATTCTTCCTCGTCGTAGCCGGGAATGTCGTACATCTTGCTCGCCTTCGGAAGCGGTGGCAGCTCGATATATTCGTCGCTCACTTCCCTTCCTCCTAGTCGCGCAGCAGGGCGCTCTGTGCCACGCCTCGTGCATAGTCAATACCAAATCCCCGGTCCTTCGCTGACTCGATCAGGCGCAACGCCTCCTTCAGCCGCGAATTCTCGGCAGCCAGTGCATCGCGCTCGGAGAATTGTGTAACAGTTTCAATCATTTAAACTCACCAATGACATGCCGCGCATTATCAGCACATGAATAGCTCACAGAAAAATCAGTCTCTGCAAGCACGCGCTCCACCTCTCCAATGATCTCGGTGGACATGCGGGCGGCTTCCACTTCGCGGCGTAATTGCTCGTGTATTTCGATATATCGACGCAGCTTTGACCGGCTGCGCCTGGTGTCTGCATGGATGCGTAGCGACTGCGTATTCATGCTGCATGCACCCAATGCTTTGGCTCGTCGATCCACTTGACGCCGTGCCTGTCACCGTACTCTTGAATGCATGTGATCAGATCAGCCATTTGAGCTTTTGTGAGCCGTGACGAATGGAAGCCAATAGGGAAAGGGCTAGCCCCGTCTAGGCCCATGCAAAATTGCACCTGATGGCCGAGATAGTGCATGAATGCGCACTTCCATGTCTCTGCCGTCCAATGCCTGCCTTCTGGCTTAGCGCGGGCGACATCAGACAGCATCGCCCACATTTTCGCATTCTGCTCAGTCGTGCGGCTTGCTTGCTTAATCGTCACCACAGCATCGACAGGGGCGCGATCAATGAGCGCTTTTGCGAATGCCCTCTGGCTGTCACCGCGTAAAATGACCGTCTGCGCCATGTCTCACCTCAAAACGGGATCTCATCATCCAGATCTCGCGAAAAGCCGGCAGAAAGCTCCGCGTAGCTATGACTAGGGCGTGTGGCCGGGGCGCTCGTCTCCGTGGTGCCGCCCTCGCTCTTGCTATCAAGCATCTGCAACTCGCCACGATATTTCTGCAGGACGATTTCGGTCGTGTAACGGTCATTGCCGTTCTGATCCTGCCATTTGCGGGTCTGCAATGCGCCTTCGATATAAACCTTGGCGCCCTTACGCAGATACTGGTCCGCAACCTTCGCCAGATTTTCATTGAAAATGACAACGCTGTGCCATTCGGTGCGCTCCCTGCGTTCGCCGGTCTGGCGATCACGCCAGCTTTCAGAGGTGGCAATGCGCAGATTGACGACCATATCGCCCGAATTCAAACGACGCACTTCCGGATCGGCTCCAAGGTGACCGATCAGAATGACTTTATTGATGCTCCCAGCCATTATGCGGCCTCCTGAATATCTGAGATGAATTTCTGCCGCAGCGCATCCACTGCTTCATCGACCTCTTGTAAGAAGGCGATGACTTCTGCTTCCAGCGCTGATATGGCTTTGTCATCCCGCTCCAAGCGCTTGATGAATAGCTGCATACCGTCTGGGAATCGTGGATCGTACGACACGAAATCGCACCACTCGCGCCCAGTGCATGCCATCTGCCACAGCATTTGCGGGACATAGCGCGATGGTATCTCGCCTGATTTGATAGTGTCGAGGTGAGTAGACGAGTGCGGGCATTTGATCTCGACCAGCCCAGTCTCGCCCACCAAGCCATCTGGTGATGCACCGCTATGCTCTATGGTCGGATGGTCGACAAAGCCCACTGTCGCCACCCTAGTATTGAGATCAAATTGGTATGCGGCGCGTGCGTCCGCCTCATGCTCAATGCCCCACTGCATTGCATTTGACGTATAGGTGTCCGCTACAGTCCCAGTCAGCCGCTCAAGCACTAGCTCTGTCAGGTAATTCTTTCTGGATGCGGCGTAGCCAGACTTTGTCCTGGCGACCACATCAGCGACACGCGATGCTGTTACCTTGCCTAATCGCGCGGCGTGCCATTCGGGCGTACCTTGGACGATATCAGCCATTGGTGCCTGCCTTCTTCCTATTGATATAATCCTGCAGCCGCTTTTTGGCCTGATCGAATAGATTTGCAGGCAGTGCCTGCACGGCCTCCACTTTGTAGTATTGGCACCAGATATCGATCTCAATCTGAGCCTGATTGATCAGGCGCATAAGCTCATCACGCTGCGCATCGGTGATAGGGCCAGCATCCGCCTGTGCCCCAGCCGCGGCACCATCATCATCATCTGTTACTGCAAGGCCAAAAGCTTGGATCAGCGAATAGCGCTGCAAATAAGTCAGTGTCGATCCAATAGCTTGAATTGCATTTTTGCTGCCGGAATTGTCGGCAGGGGCTTCGAGTGTATTTTCTTCATAATATCCATCTACATGAGAAATGATGCATGTCACATGAATGCGACCATCCTGCTGCTTGCTCTTGAATCGGTACGACAAGCCGTGTTTGGAGATGATCGGGTCGATTGTCCGCGCAATCGCGGCAAAGTCTGCGTATTTCGTGTTATGCCCTTTGCGATTTTTCACGATTGGCGTAATTTCTGCTTTGGCCGCAGATATAGCCACAGAAAAAGCACGCTTTGCTTGATCCGCCGCTAGCTCTTTGCTTAAAGCCAGCATTTCCTTGACAGCCCCAAGATCAGCACCTTGATGGATCAGCTCATACGCCATTTGCATAGGCGTGCTAGGCACAGCCTTGCGCTGATTGGGCTGGGTATGATCTTCGCTATATGCTTCCAGTGCTTGTGCGCCCATTTTTATCCCCCTTTATACCCCCGCAAAATATGCCGCCCACATGCAAAAAGTGGCAGTGAAAACGGAAACCGCGATCAAGCTAATGAAGTCGATGATGAGGTCACGCATCACGCGACCTCCCCGAGAGACATCATCTTTGCGGCTTCAAGCGCATCGTAGATGAGGTCATCGACATCATCGCGCTGATTGGCTCGGAGCCGTGCGCATTCGTATCTGCTAATATATCCATGATTGCCAAAAGAGCGCAGCATATCGATGGCGCCGATGACGGCTTCCATATTGGCCTCCAGCATCGCATCGAGGATGCGCTTGACGCTGAATGCGCTCTCGCCTTGGTCAATAAGGTCGTAGCAGGTCAGCGATGGGATATCATCGCGTATGCGCTGTAGCTGCGCGATCTGGCGATCGATAATCGCCTGCATTTCGGATTGTCCGCTCATGGTGAAGCTCCCAACTTGATTGTTGAGATGTATAATATACGCATACGTATAAAGGTCAACAGAAAAAATGCGTGAACGTATAAAAATAATTGCGTTGGCGTATACGGGCGCATAAGAGGCGGTGTCACCAGAAAGAAGGAGGGAAATCGCTCTCAAAGGTGTTGAAGCTAAGAAAGAGCGCGCAAATCTACCTAAGGCGATATGTGGGTCTGATGATCGCAAACTTCAGTTTGGCGATATAGAAATCCAATGTTACGTGCTGGAGGATGAGACACGAGTATTGAGCTTAAGATCGCTACAATCTGGTATAGGAATGTCAGAGGGGGGCGGTAAAGGAGGCGCGCGCAAAATACCTGCTCTAATGGCTAGATTAGCTAATAAAGGCATGGAAATCAATGGATTAGATGTGCGCGCAAATACTCCTATACGGTTCGTGACACCTTCCAATACCATTGCTGACGGCTATGATGCCAGGATGCTGCCGGATATTTGCGCGGTCCTAATCGACGCAGATCGCAAGAACATCTAGCGGCGGCAAAATGCCGTTTTAGCAGATGCAAATGAAAAACCCCGCCGGAGCGGGGTTGCCCTTGGTAGGGTCTTAGATGCCGATCCTTCCTTTCAGAATGGAGAGCGGCTGACTTACTTAATTAGTGCAAATACGCCAGCTGTGGCCGCGATTACGGTAAACGACAGGCCAAAAACTGCGATTAAAAGGGTGATGATCCACCCCTGATCGGGCTTGCCATCTAATTTTGTATCGATACGAGCAAGCTGCCGCTGTATGCTTTCAAGCGTACTGCGGGTGTCTTCAGCAAGGCTTTCCAATTTTGCGACACGTGCTTCCATGTCGTCAAATGTACCGCCGCCGCCGCCATCTTTCAAGGTAAATAGCAGCTCTTCGGTAGAGTTATTGGCTTGAAAGGCGTCGGTCACAACCTGCAAGTATTCGGGGTTTTTATTGGCCATCGAACTCACCATTGTCAGCGCGTTCAATGAACGAGTTTAGAAACTCGGTAACCATAGCACTCGATTGATGCATTGAACCGAACGCCTGCTTTGCAAACTCTTGCCGCCTTTCTGCACTTGCGCCGCCTGCGCCTGTCACAGCCGCGTACAGTTCGAGAAATGCGTGATGTGTCGTGGAAAAAATGCTGATGATCAGGTCGATATCACGAGCAGTAAGGTCAACCTTCGCATTCCTGACCTTGGCGTCACGCCATTTCTTTGGGTCCTTCACCACCGGCAAAGGTGGTAAATTCTCATCAATCATTCATGCCCCCCTGATCCGTTTCAATCTAGAAACTGATATTTGAAATATTCGCCCGGATATGTGTGACCAAATCCATCGCATCTTTTAATCCGGTGAGTGGACCGGTCGAATCCCGGTCATAATCGTAAGGCCACTTGACGCTTCGGACCGTCACACTCTTCCCGGCGAGGAATTGGCTAATCCTTGATCCCGGAACACAGCCATCTGTGTCTGTAGTCATTGCCTTATTCCCGTCGACACGGATAGCCCCGGTCCGACCGGGGAAGTCATGTTGTATTGAGCAAATCCACCGGGGCGAGGGTGATGAACCGTAGTTTATGAAAAGGTCGGCGTGATGGTTGGTAATTTCGCACTTCTTCTGGTCGCTGATCTTGTCTACTTTACAAGAGAGGGACCAGCTGGCTGCACCATTCGTCACCGAACCGCTTCCGTCTGAATAGTACCGATAGGTTGAGCCAGATGGTGTTATACCCTGTCTCGAGACTGTGACCTTTCCGATCAGGTCTTGAACGACTTTCGTCTCTCCCGGATACCAAGGATTGTCGACGGGCTGCTCAGCCGGTTTCGTCGGAAAAGGTCCCGACATTTTCGCGGGCCGTTGAGGTTGGACGCATCCAGCCACGATCAAAGCGATCCCCGCCGCCCATATTCCCCGCATGGTTGCTACCCCCTGTGTTGCCCTATTTGATCACGCCAAAGCGCCTTGCTATGAGATACGAAGACGCCCTTGAATTCCGCCCTTGCGTTCGACATGCCGTATCGAAGAACGAGGAAGGATGGCGAAAATCTCTCCAATCCATTCCAACTGGACATTCTCGATCACGGCGGCATTCCACGAAAACAGGTTCACGCCATTCACGCCGCGCATTATGGTCTTGATAAAGCGTTTCCCATCGGACGTGCGCACTGCCGCTTCTTCGCCGTAAAATGTCTCCAGAGGCCTCTTTTGCTCGCGATAAACGATGACGATGTGTCCGTCCTTATAGACAGGAAGCATTGAATCGCCGCGGATTTGGAACGCTATCATTTCAGCAGGAAGCGGGAAGGGCACTTGGACTTCCTCTAGCCCCTCAGGCGGCGTTTGTTCAAACTCTGGTTCGATCTCGGCGCCTGCACCAACATATCCCATGACCGCAACGATACCTCCTGTCTCGCTGCTATCTTCGCTGGATTTCACGAGCGAATTGTAAAGATCGACAATCGCATCGCGCCTATGCCCCTCGGGTTCGGAGCCCTTGAGCCATCGGCTCACCGTTGCCTGCGTCGTATCAAGCCTCTCAGCCAGCTGAGATTGGTTCCAGCCGGTCGCCTTGAGGATAGATCGAAGGTAGAAGTCAATTTTTCTCATAGGGATATCTAGCCACACCAAACGCAAAAAGAAAAATACGAGCACGTATAATTTTGCTCTTGAAATCTATACGTATGCGTATATTATACGGCCCCATGAACACGCTCCGACACATCCGAAAGAATGTCTTTAAGCTCACCCAAGCTGAATTTTCAGCTTTGGCAGGGGTAACGCAGGCAACAATATCCAGATGGGAAAATGGCGTTGCTCCATCGCTAGATGAAATGAAGGCCATCCGCGCGGCGGCTTTGGATCGGAAACTTAGATGGGATGATGCTTGGTTTTTTGAACCTCCACCTCCCAAGCGCTCCCGTTCTGTGAGGGCGTCGGTATGAGCAACTCGCGCCTGAAGTCCTTCATCGACCGTGAGCATGCTTTGAAGAATTTGAATTCGTCTGCCTGTGCCTTTCTCCCTAAATCGGCAGACGAAAGCCGTGGCGCTCGCCTCCTGCGCCACGGCTCCCCATTTTGAGCGGGGCGGCAGCGATGAATAAGCCCCGCTCACTTTTTGCTCCCGAAAGCTACCCGGACGGATTGGTTTTGCGTACCGTCCGGGGCTTTTCGCGTGGTGGATTTTTTACTGTCATCCAATCTCTCTTTTCTGGCCATAGCAGCGCGTGCGTTTTGCAAAGTGCGCCATGCTGCATGGCCTATATGCTCCACGATCTACCTCCGTTGCTACAGATGAACTCCCTATCCGTTGAGCATCCTAGCAACGGAGTTGTCCATGAACGTGGAAATTTCACCCAAGAACTTGGATTTTCCAGCCAAGCACAAGGAGGCGGCAATGACTGATGTAGAAGTCGCGGCTTCCCTTCTCGACCAGATTATTGGTGCGCGTGGCCTGCGCGAGCCAGTCAAGGCAATGCTGGAGCGCGCATACCAAGAGCTGAGTAAGCGTAACCCTGCGTGGACGAGACGGCGTGTACGAGCCGTTTTTAATAAAGAAGCCAGTCGGATCGAGCACCGCGAAATCGAGGATATGCGGGCGATCATAAAAGCAAGGGAAGAACATGCAGCATACCGAGAAGAAACCGCCCGTCTTGTTGCGATGCTTGTCGCGCAAGAGGCGGCTCAGGATAGCTGTATGGCTGCGCCATCACGCGGCCAATCTAGCGGAATGGATATGCCCGGAAATACTGGGAGGGGCACATGAATGATCATCGCATCGCATGGGCTGTCCTGATCATTGGATACGCCATCATCATGGCAGCTGTCATCGTCACCCCACTCAAAATCCTGATGGGGTGGTGAGATGCGCCAGCGTGAATTGCAGATCCAGAAGCAGGCAATGCGCTTTTTGGATGCAGCTTTGCCGTCGTACATCAGGGCAATCCATATACCCAATGGCGGCCGCCGTGACGCCAAAACAGGCGCAATGCTCAAGGCTGCTGGCGTAAAGGCGGGCGTGCCTGACATTGCCCTGATCCAGCAGGGTGGCGCGGTCGCTTTCATCGAAATCAAGACTGACAAAGGAAGGCCATCAGCAGCACAGACAGAATGGCTTGATTGGTTCGATCAGAACTTAATCCCATATGCTGTTTGCCGCTCTTTGGGAGACGTGCAGACCGCGCTGATGGGCTGGAATATCCAACTGAAAGCGCAGGTGACAGCATGAGCAGGACCATGGTCGAGATTACCGAGCAGATGGGCGAGGCTTGGGAAGACTACGTCGATAAAGCTGTGACGGCCCAGAAGACGCTGAAATATGAAGACGGCACGAAGGCCGCTCTCGCCTGGCGTCGTTTCATCGATCTTTTTGCGGATCATGAAAATCTGCGGAGGGCGGGAATATGAACGCCATCCCCGAAAAATCCAGTTTCGTAATCGAGATAGAGCAGGAAGTTCTCGCAACCCTGCTTCTCGGCGTGGACTTCCGCCGCGTCTCTGGTCGGCTGGAAGCCCATCATTTCCTTGAGCCTATCCATGGCGAGATATTTTCAGCCATCCAGACGGCCTATGAACGGATGAATTCCACGAAACCCAACGTGGTGATCAAGCTCATCCCGGAAAACGTCAAGGATCAGTACCAGACAGCGACGGGCGAGGGCCTTGCGTCCTATATCTCCCGGCTGGCAGTCAGTGCCGTCTACGGCGGCGCGGCGTTGGAGAACACCGCTAAGCGCGTCGTTGAACAGTGGGCAAAGGCCCAGATCGCCAAAGAGGCGGCTTTGCTGCTCGATGCTGCGAACGATCCTGCGACCAATCCGGTTGAGCTGGTGAAATCTTTCGGCATGGCGTCAGATGATATTCTCTCCGAGGTCCGGCGCGGGCCACGGCGCAAATCCCAGATTTCCATCATGGATGCTGCCAGCAATGCTTTTGCCGCCGCCAAGGAAGCCCATGAGCGAGGAACAGGCCTGACAGGCATCACATGGGGGCTTACGGACGTAAACCACAGTACCGGCGGCATTCATAAGCGCGACCTTACCTTGATCGGTGGCCGTCCTTCTATGGGGAAAACGACTGTTGGTCTTTCCACCTGTCTTAAAGTCGCACAGGCGGGGCATGGTGTGGGCTTCATCTCCCTTGAAATGGATGCTGACAAGCTGGCGGCACGCGCCGTGACCGATCTGGCATATGATATGGGGATCAAAGTGCCATATCAGGACCTCATCACAGGACGAGTAACCCATCAGGACTTAGTCGCTCTCGAAAACGCGGCGAGGCAGATTGAAAACCTTCCTCTCCTGATCGAAGAGCAGTCCGGCCTTTCCATGACCGATATTCGCATCAAGCTCGAAAGCATGATGCAGAAGATGGAAGAAGGCGGAACACCGCTTGAACTTCTCATGATCGACCATCTGGGATTGATCAGAGCGTCAAACCGTTATTCTGGCAACCGAACCAATGAAATTGCCGAAATGACGGCCGCGCTTAAATCCATGGCGCGTGAGTATGGAATAGCGGTCGTTCTTCTCTCACAGCTTAATCGTGGACTTGAAGGCCAAGCCGACAAGCGACCTCAGCTGTCGTCTCTTCGAGATAGTGGTGCGATCGAGCAGGACGCGGACACGATCATCTTCCTCTACCGGGAAGCCTATTACCTTCAACGGGAAAAGGGCCTGTCTCCTGAAAAGGAAGACGAGCGCATCAACCGTCTGGCCGATTGCCAGAACAAACTTGAATTTGTCATCGCCAAGCAGCGCAACGGGCCGGTCACATCGATTGACCTGTTCATTGACGTTGCCTGTTCGGCAGTTCGTAACGCGGCGAGGTTTTAAAATGACAATCAATTCCTCAGTGTTAGAGGCCATGCTCCAAGCTGGATGCTCTGCCGAGCAGATCGTGTGCGTTGCCAAGGCAGTAGAAGAGGCTGAGCGGGAGCGGTCAGCGCATAAGCGCGAGCTTGCTCGTCTACGGCAACAGAAGCGTCGTCTTAATAAAGCTATGTCACGCGATGTCACGCATGTCACGCATGTCACGCGTGACAAGTGTGACATCCCCCTTGATAAAGAAGGGTTTCCCCGTACCCCTTCCGAAGAAATTAATCCCCCTAAAGAAAAGGCCCCTAAAGGGGCCCAAAAGAAATCCCCCAAAACGGTTTTGCAATCCGTCCTTTCCGAAGCCATTGCAGCCGCAGTGGTCGAACACAGGGCGAAGATCAAAAAACCGCTGACCGAACGCGCCGCCGAACTTCTTGCCAAGCGCCTCGCCTCGGCCAAGGATGCCTGTGGCCTTACGCCGGATCAGGCGGCGGACCTGATGATCGAGAAGGGATGGCTCAGCTTCGAGGCCGAATGGGGACGGAATGCGATGCAGGCTGGTTGGTCGCCGGAGCCTGTAGCTGCGGAAAAGCCGAAGCCAGACAGCGAACTTTCACCGGAAGAACTCACGGCGAAATGGACCAAGAGGATGAGCTATGCCCGCGACAATCGGTGCTGGTTCTCATCGGTGTGGGGGCCGATGCCGGGAGACGCGGGGTGCCGTGTTCCAGAGCAATTCCTGCAAGACGGCGATGGCTTCGACAAGCACGGCTATCGCTGGGACGATCAATCTAGGAGGGCGGCCTGATGATTACCTCACAAGTGCGGATTAAATCAGTGCCAGCAGATATTTCAGCCCTGGTCGACGACTACATTGCCAGAAATGGCGTGCGGAAATTTGCGCCTAATGACGGGGTAGACATCTACAGGCTAGCGGCATTTCTGGCGGATTATGGCTATGAGGTAGACTGTAGGCGTGGCCGCACGATGCGCATCCGGCTTGGGAAAGGCAAGCCGAAGATCGTCCACATCAAGCGTGTGATCCAAATAGCCGACGAAATCCGCATTGCGCAGGGCCTTGAGCCATTTGATGTAGCGCGGAGGCAGCAACAGCTTAGCAAGTGCTCTTATCGTCGTGGTGCGGCGAAGCTAGCTGCATAATGGAGGGTGGATGAAGACCAAGTCGCAAAAACTGGCGGCCAAAAGGGGACGAGGCAGGCCAAGGAAGCCGGATGTGCTACGGGAGCCTAATGGCCGGCCATCGCGCGCCAAGGAGGATCCACGTAGGGTGGCTATGGAGGCACGGATGAGGATTTTGGGGCTGACGGCCTCAGAGGCCCTGAGTGACCTAGCCGCCGACAATCTAGGCCGTCTGCATCTGGCTTGGCGTAGGGACAATTCGGACGGGATCAGTGCTGACCAGTATAACGCCGCGGAGCGCTATAGGCAGGTCTACAACGGCTGGCGTCGGGCGCACCTATCGCCCGGCGCATATTATGAGCATTCGGGCACTGTGGGGGCGTTTGATCCTGACGCCTATGAGGACTGGGTAAAGCGCGTCGAGATTGCGTATCTTGATGCGCGCCGGGCAATCGACGAGGCGCAGCAAGAGACGCGCAATGGCAATTTGTATGCCGCGGTGCAGTACATGCTAGAGATGGACCAATACTACCCGCATATGCTGGGTGATATACGTCTCGTCTGCAATGCGCTTTACAGGCATTTTTTCACGCAAAAACGCAAGGACGGCACTCTATAGAGCACCGTCCGCGCTATCCTTCCCCGCCCTGAACGGCGGGGCTTGTCGCGCACCGGGTCACATACGGGATCATGCAGCCCTCATGGATCATACGCCACGCTGACGGCGACGCGCGGGACTTGAGGCACCGCAATTTTGGCACATATTGGTATCCACAGGCTGTGCGAGCACAAAATATCGATTGCATGGCTGTGGCAATTGCTTTATTTATGACACATGATTTCAGGATGCAGGATTGCGTCCTGACCTGCGGGCCGCCGGGTGGGCGGCTTTTTGATTCGAGGCACTGCCTCAGCGGGATGCTGCTCTATCGGCTTATCCAGTCCCGCTGCTCTTTGCGCAACTATTTCTGGTCGCGGGGTGATCTGCCATGCCTAAGCCCGAGCTGCTTATGCAAGCCACATGGCAGGACATCGTAGGATCAAGGCATCTCCATCTCGCAGCAGTCATGCGAGGGCAGACGGATGAGGCTGACCAGATACGGGCAGAGATGCACGACCTGCTAGACGCCAATCTCGATCATCAGACAGCGGCGGCAGTAGCAGCAGAGCTTAAGGCGAGGGGATAGAGATGGGCGATAGGCGCAGAGCGCGCAGGCCAGACCGAGATACAGCGCAGCCCTATCGACAATGGTACAAGACAGCGAGATGGCAGAAGCTACGATGGTCCATCCTCGTCCGTGACCTGTTCACCTGCCAGATGTGCGGTGTGATCCTGAGAGAAGGTAGATCGGAGAAGGGCGCAACCGGGTTAAGACCCGCAGTATGCGACCATCTGATACCACACAAGGGCGATGAAGCCCTGTTCTTCAATGAAAGCAACCTATGGGCAGTATGCGACGTCTGCCACGATGGAGCATGCCAGTCTATCGAGCGCCTGCACTATCGACGCCCTGACTTAATCAGACGTAAGAAGATAGAGCATCGTATCGTCGGGCTGGATGGATACCCAACCGCGCCCAAAGATCGATGGGTAGACAGGCACCTCCATATTTGACCGCTGAAAAGCGTTTGGGGTGATTGGCTGTATCGCGTCGCAAAACTCGCAAATCGCTCTCTGTGGCTTGATATGGGCAAATAGCATGGGGCGGGGGGGGTGGAGAAAAGTCTGGATCGCGTTCGGCTGTAGACCCGCGCGCCCAGCATTTACACGCATCCGCAATTCAAAAAAAGGCAAAGGGCTGAAATGGCACGACCGCGAACGCCGACTGCAAAAGCGGCGCTGACCGGCGCTGACAAGCACGACCCCCAGAGATTTAAGCACCGCAGTGAACCAATAACGTCAGGTCGAGGACTGGGGAAGGCCCCGGATTACCTGCCAAGGACGGCAAAAAAAGCTTGGGCAACATTTGCAGACGAATTGCCGTGGCTGACCTTCGAGGATCGGGGCGCGGTGGAAATCGTCTCATTGATGAGAGCACATATTATGGACGGGAATACCGCCGACCTGCCTGCCAGCTTCTACGGGAATTACCGCATGGCGCTATCCTCACTTGGTGCAACGCCAGTGGACAGAACGAAGGTTTACCAGCCCCACGAGGGCGAGGAAGACGATCCATTCGCAGAATTTGACGGTAGGGCGCATTGAACTATTCGCAGAAGGCGCATCAGTACGCTCGCGGCGTGGTTTCGGGGGCAATACCGGCTTGCAAGTATGTCTATCAGGCATGTGCAAGACAGCTGAAAGATCTAGATAATCCGCCGGCCGGGTATCATTTCGACGCCGCCAGGGCTGATCGGGTGTGCCGGTTTGTCGAGCTTTGCCCACATATCAAAGGGCCTGCCGCATCCCGTGGCGATCTCATGATCCTTGAGCCATGGCAGGTATTCATCCTGAGCACGGCATTCGGTTGGGTTGACGCTGAGGGCAACAGGCGGTTTCGCCGGGTGTATGTCGAGGTCCCCAGAGGTAATGGCAAGTCGTCGTTATCGTCTCCGGTGGGGCTTTACATGCTGGCGCTGGATGGCGAAGCCGGTGCAGAAGTCTATTCGGCTGCCACAACCCGCGATCAGGCCCGTATCGTATTCCGCGATGCGCAAGCCATGGCTCGCAAGATGCCAGGATATCGCAAGCGCTTCGGTGTGGATGTGACGGCGCAAGCAATTGTGCAGTTGAAGTCATCCAGTTCTTTCAAGGCGCTGTCGGCAGACGGCCACACGCTGGATGGTCTGAATATCCATCTGGCGATTGTGGACGAGCTTCACGCTCACAAGAACCGTGATGTTTACGATGTGCTGGAAACCGGCCTCGGCAAGCGTCCTCAGTCGATGCTCTGGATGATCACCACGGCGGGCAGCAACAAGCACGGTATCTGCTACGAGGTGAGGAAGTTCGTCCTTGATGTTCTGGCCGGTCACGTCAGCGGTGAGGTGGCGGAATCGGTATTCGGGATCATTTACACCATTGATGAGGGCGACGATCCCTTTTCAGAGGAGACTTTGCGCAAGGCCAATCCGAATTGGGGCGTCTCGGTCGATCCAAAGATTGTCATGCAAACGGCGGCAAAGGCCCGGCAGGTCGCGACGGCGAGGGCGAATTACCTCACCAAGCACCTTAATGTGTGGGTGGATGCCAATTCGGCGCTGTTCGACACCGAGTGGTGGCGGAAATGCGAGGATCGGACGCTGGATGAGGCAGATTTTGCCGACGATGAATGCGTCATCGGCCTTGATCTCGCCAGCAAGGTCGATATTGCGGCCCGCGTGAATACATACCGCAGGTTGATAGACGGGAAGGCGCATTACTATGTTTTTCCGCGTTTTTACCTACCACGGGCTGCAATCGATGAAGATCGCCATCCGATGTATCGCGGCTGGGAGTTGCAGGGTGATATTACCGCGACTGCCGGTGAGACAATCGATTTCAGCGTCATTGAGGATGACATTCGAGCAGAAGCGCCCGGCTTGAACCTGCAGGCGGTTGCTACCGATCCTTGGCAAGCCCAGCAAATGATCCAGAACCTCAAGCGGGACGGAATGCCAGCGGTGGAATACCGGCAGACTGTGGCGACCATGAGTGAGGCGACAAAGACGCTTGATGCTCTTATGCGCGAAGGCCGCATCCATCACACCGGCAATGCAGTGATGAATTGGATGATCGGCAATGTGGTCGGGCATTACGACGCGAAAGAGAACGTCTATCCGCGCAAGGAAATGCCCCAGAACAAGATCGACGGAGCGGTAGCGCTCATTATGTCTCTCGGCTGGTTCATCCAGCAAGAGGCCGAATATGACGGAATAGACGATTACTTCAAGAGCTTGGCAGGTGCAGCGTGAACCTATTGCGTAAGATGCTGAATGGTTTCGTTGGCGATACGCCTGTGAAGCGGAACCTGACCGTTCGTGAGCCTGACGCTTGGTATCCATCGGACAGCATCGGCGGTGCGGGCGAGATCATCACGGAACGCAATGTTCTGGCGCTTTCGGCAGTCTGGGCGTGTGTGAACCTGATTTCTGGGACGATTTCGTCACTGCCTTTGATGGTATACCGGACCAACGCTGACGGATCGCGTGAGCTTGCAAAAGATCATCCGCTTTACAACGTTCTGCATGACAGCCCGAACTATGACCAGACGGCAGTTGATTTCTGGGATTTCATGGCTGCATCCGTGGAGCTTTGGGGCAACGCTTACGCACGGGTCACTCGGTCTGACAATAAGGTGAGGGCTATCACTCCTATTCTTCCTGCGCTCATGAGCGTGCAGCGGAAGACGGATGGCAGTCTGGTCTATCGGTGGACCGAGGACGGGGAAGCAAAAGAAGCGACGGACCGCGAAATTTTGCATATCCGTGGGTTTGGCGGCAATCCTCTCGGTGGGGTGTCAACGCTTTACTTTGGCCGCCGGGTGTTTGGGCTGGCTCAAGCCGCTGACAAATCGGCGGGATCAATGTTCCAGCATGGACTTCGCCCATCTGGCGTCCTGAAGTTTGAGAAATGGCTGACAGAAGAGCAGCGCGAGGTCGCCGAACAGAAACTGGCCGCGAAGATCGGCAGCGGGAATGCTGGCAAGCCAATCGTCCTTGAAGGCGGCACGGAATGGCAGCAACTGACTATTACGCCAGAAGATGCACAGATGCTGGAGACGCGGGCCTTCTCTGTGGAGGAAATCTGCCGGTTCTTCGGTGTCCCGCCTCACATGGTCGGCCATACGTCGAAATCGACCAGTTGGGGATCGGGCATTGAACAGCAGACCCTTGCCTTCCAGAAGTTCACACTTCGCCGTCGTCTGAAGCGTATCGAACAGGCGCTCGAAAAGCAGTTGCTGACGCCAGCAGATAAGGCCGCCGGGATCATCATCGAATTTAACCAGGAAGGGCTTCTGCGCGGCGACAGCAGCGGCAGGGCGAAGTTCTACCAGCAGATGACCGCTATCGGGGCCATGACCATCAATGAGGTCAGAGAGCTTGAGAATTTGCCACCTGTTGAGGGCGGCAGCATCCCACGCATCCAGATGCAGAATGTTCCGATCACCGATGCCGGTGAAGACCGAGAACTGACGCCGCGTCAGACCGACAACGAGGAATAAATCTCGATGAAAACCAAAGACTTTGCCCTACAGGTTAAAGACCTGTCGGAAGACGGCACCTTTACGGGCTACGGCTCGGTCTACGGCAACGTGGACAGCTACGGCGAGCGCGTCATGCCGGGGGCCTTCGCCAGGAGCCTTGCGAAACACAAGCGTGAGGGAACCAATGTTCTCATGCTGTGGCAGCACAACCCGAATGAGCCGATTGGTATCTGGGAGGACCTTGCCGAAGATGCAAAAGGCCTCTGGGGAAAAGGTCGCCTCATCATGGAAGTGCAGAAGGCCCGCGAGGTCTATGCACTCATGAAGGCGCATGCCATCGGCGGGCTGTCTATCGGCTACCGCGAGATCAAAGCAACGCCCGACGGCAATGTGCGCAACCTGGAGGAATTGGACCTGCTCGAAATCTCGCCAGTGTCTTTCCCGGCCAACCGGCGCGCCCGTATCGAGGCAGTGAAATCCGATCGCATGGAAGAGTTTGCCCGCCGTCTGCGCGATGGCAATCCCATGCCGATCAAAGAGTTTGAGGACATCTTGCGTGAGGCAGGTGTTCCCAAAAGCATGGCTACACAGATTGCCTCTGTTGGCTATGCTAAGGCCGCTCTGGGGGAGCCAGAGGGCGAAAAGGCAGATGACGCAACCGCCTTCCTGACTGCGTTGCGCGGTTAAATCCACCCCTCTTTGTCCAGAAAGGATATTCCCATGAGTGAAGGGAAAACAGTAGAGCAGCTTGCTCTTGAGGTCAAAGCCGACTTCGAGAGGAAGTTCGATGCCGTGAAGGAAATCGCTGAAAATGCCGTGGCGGAAGCCAAGAAGAACGGCGACCTCAGCGAAGCCCTGAAGGAGAAGGCTGACGAAAATCTTCTCGCCATGAACGAACTCAAGGCCCGCCTTGACGAGATCGAGCAGAAGGCGGCCCGTTCAGGTGGTGAAGGCGACCGTGAAAAGTCCATTGGCGAACAGTTCGTTGAGAACGACAAAGTCAAGGAGTTTCTCGGTCAGGCGAACCCTCGCGGCCGTGTGGATATGCAGACCAAGGCCACGCTGACCACGGCAACCACGAATGCCGCCGGTTCCGTTGGTGCTGCTATCCAAGCCACTCGCCTCCCGGGCGTTCTTGAACTGCCCCAGCGTCGTCTTACGATCCGTGACCTGCTTTCGCAGGGCCAGATGGACGGCGGCTCGCTGGAATACGTCAAGGAAAAGGGCTTCAACAACAACGCCGCTCCGGTGGCTGAAGGTGCTGCAAAGCCTGGTTCTGACATTCAGTTCGAACTTGTGACGACCTCTGCCAAGGTCATCGCACACTGGATGAAGGCATCCCGTCAGGTGCTGTCTGACATCGCCCAGCTGCGTTCTATTATCGATCAGCGTCTGCTGTACGGTCTGGCCTACGTCGAAGAGAACCAGCTTCTCAATGGCGATGGCACCGGCCAGAACCTGCTGGGCATCATCCCGCAGGCAACCGCCTTTGCGGTCCCGGCTGGCACGACCATGCCCGCGACCGTGACCGGCATTGACCGCCTTCGTGTGGCGATGCTTCAGGCTGCTCTGGCTGAATACCCGGCGACTGGTCACGTTCTCAGCCCGATTGACTGGACTTCGATCGAACTCCTGAAGGACACCCAGGGCCGTTACATCATCGGCAACCCGCAGGGAACGATTGCTCCGACCCTCTGGGGTCTGCCGGTTGTCACGACCCAGGCAATGGCCGCCGGCAAGTTCCTCACCGGTGCATTCAAGCTGGGTGCGCAGATTTTCGACCGCTGGCAGGCTCGTGTCGAAGTCGCAACCGAGAACGAAGACGACTTCATCAAGAACCTCGTCACCATCCTTGCAGAAGAACGTCTTGCTCTGGCCGTCTACCGTCCAGAAGCTTTCATCTACGGCGATGTGAACGCGGGTTCTGGTGGCTAAGTTCGGCTCAAATCGACGGGCGGTTAACGCCGCCCGTTTCTTGAACCGAAGGAGAGAGCAATGGAATACGATGTCAAACGACAGCATCAGGGCGACAAGTTTTACCGGCCCGGTGACGTGCGCACCGCATCGCCAAATGATGTCGCGCACCTCGTGAAAAACGGCGTCCTTCAAGAGAAAGCTGAGCCGAAGCACAAGCACAAGGCTGAAGGCGCATCCGACAAGAACAAGGGCAAATGATCGATGCTGCTTCCTGTCCGCACACAAGCGCCAGCCGAGACGCCGGTGTCACTGGATGAAGCACGCCAGCATCTGATTGTCTCCGGGTTTACCGATGATGACGATCAGATCACGCGCTTTATTCAGGCAGCTACAGACCATCTTGAGCGAAAGCTGAACATGTCGCTTGTCACCCAGACATGGAAGCAGTCCTTTTGTGCGTTCGATAGCTTTCTGCGGCTCCGTAATGGCCCTGTGGCAAGCGTTGTATCGGTGAAGTACTTCGATGTTGACAATGTGGAGCAAACCGTCCCAGCGGCCTCCTACAAGACACTGGACTACACATGCGGGACGAGTGTCACGCCCACTTACGGCAACACGTGGCCCGCTACGGCATATCGTCCTGATGCGGTCACTATCGAATATACGGCTGGCGTTCCGGCGGGAGAAGTTCCAGCGTCTCTCAAGGCAGCAATCCTTATGCATGTCGGCTTGATGTACTCGTACCGTGGCGATCCAGAAGGCCCACGCATCGACAGCAACCCGGCGTATGAGGCGCTTATCTGGCAATTCCGGCGTCCAAAGGTGTGACCATGGCAAAAGCAGGATCAGGGCAACTTCATTATCAGGTCGCGCTGCTGAAACGCGAAGACGTTGACGACGGCATGGGCAATACCGTGTCAGACTTTGTCGAGCAGTTCCAGACCCGCGCTGAGTTCATCCACCTCAGAGGCGGTGAAAGTGTCCTTGCCGGCAGACTCCAAGGCAAGCACACCCAGGTTGTCCGGGTCCGCAATTCTTCCAATACCCGGCTGATTTCGACTGACTGGATGCTTCGGGATGTGCGCACCGGGGAATCGTTCAATATCAGAGATATAGAGCACGAAGTTAACCGCCAGTTCATCTCGCTCACGTGCGAAAGCGGCGTAGCTACGGGGTGATGCCATGCCTTGGGTAGAGTTTACCAAAGATTTCGACTGGAAGCCGAAGCCTCAGATTACCATAGCCTATCCTGCTGGCTTCAGAGGGAATGTGACGACACCGTGCGCTCAAGCAGCTGTTGCAAAAGGCGCAGCCACGAAAACCAAGACGCCGAGGAAATCAGATGGCAACGGAATCGCGGATAATCGGTCTGGCGAAGCTTCAGAAAAAGCTCAACGCGATGCCACAGATAGCCAAGGACGAGATTAAAAGGGCGCTGGAACAGTCCGCGAATGAGATTGTGGAATTAGCAAAGAAACTTGTCCCTGAAGACACTGGTGCCCTAAAGGATAGCATTGGCTGGACCTACGGCGATGTTCCGCGTGGTGCAATGACACTTGGAAAGGTCTTCGCTTCAAAGCTGGCCACCGATCTAACGATCACGATCTATGCCGGTAATAGCGAGGCATATTACGCCCGTTGGGTTGAATTTGGCACCCAGAAGATGGCGGCTAGACCATATTTCTATGTGTCGTATCGCGCCAACAAAAAGCGTGCGAAGGGCCGCATAACCCGCGCCATCAACAAGGCGGCAAAGAAAGTTGCTGCAAGTCGATAAGAGGGTAGCATGACTTCGCCAACCTATGAGCTTCAAGGGCAGATTGTTACCCTGCTGAAAGCGTCACCTGAGCTAAATGCGTTGATCGGCGGTCGCATTTACGACCGGGTGCCGGACAGCCCCACATTTCCTTATGTGTCGTTCGGCCCATCCGATGAGGTTAGTGACGATGCCGACTGTATCGACGGTTTTGAAGTCACGATGCAGCTGGATGTCTGGTCGAGAGCGGTCGGATTTCCTGAGTGTCGAAGGATTGTTGACGCTGTTCGCAAGGCTTTGCCAGAAGATGGAATATTGCTCGCAGACAACGCATTGGTGACTTTCAACCACCGTATAAGCCGCGTATTCCGAGACCCAGACGGTTTAACCTCACATGGCGCTATGACCTTCGTAGCCTTCGTAGAGCAGCCATAGAAAACCGAAAATTCAATTCTGCAACCACCCGCCCTTTGTGGCGGGTTTTTCACTGTCAAATGGAGAAACCCCATGGCACAAGCCACTACCATCAAGGGCGGTAAATTTCGAGTTCTTATTGGGAATGACGCCACTCCCATCGTCTACGCTGCGCCTTGCGGCTTCACTCAGCGCTCGATCACGCTGAATAAGGGTCTGGAAGAAATCAATGTCCCGGATTGTGAGGATCCTGACAAGGTGGATTGGACCGGGCGCGATGCGACCAGCCTTTCGATGACTGTTTCCGGTGAGGGTGTGCTAGCTGCCGAAAGCGTGGACACTTGGCTGGAAGCATTCGAAAGCATCGACAGCATTCCGGTGAAGGTGGAATGGGAATTCCCCGCTAAGACAATCACCTGGACTGGCCTTATGCACATCGAAAGCCTTGAGGCTGGCGCTCAGAACGGACAACGTGCCACGCTCAACGTGACGATGCAGTCCGATGGCGAAATGGTCCGCGTAACAACGCCGGTAACACCATAATGAGCAGAAACGCAACCGTAGAACTGGATTTCGGGCCGGGGCTTCAGCGCTTCCGGCTTGCTTGGGGGCAACTTTCCAGCCTGCAAGAAGCCTGTGACGCCGGTCCTTACGTCATTCTAGAGCGCCTGATGAACGGCACTTGGAGAATGAACGACATCCGCGAAACGATCCGGTATGGATTGATTGGTGGCGGCATGACGCCTTCAGAAGCGCTGAAGCTGGTCCGAGAGTATGTTGAAGATCGACCGCCGGTTGAGAGCCTCATGGTCGCTCAAGCTGTGCTATCCGCTGGCCTTGTCGGTGCGCCGGAGGAAGCCGTGGGGGAGCAGGACGCGGCAAATCAGGCGGAGAGCAGCTAGACGATCTCCCGAACGGGAAGTTCCGATTTGCCGCAGTCTACGGTAGTGGTGCAGCGGCTGGGTTCAGCCCGGAAGAAGTTGACCGCATGTCTATGTGGCAATATTTCGCTGCGCTGGAAGGCTATATCAAAGCACACTCGCCAGATGATGGCGGGTTGAGTGCCAAGGAGAAAGACGATCTGGCGAATTGGTTAGGGATATGACGGCAAAACCCCGCCGGAGCGGGGTTCTGATTAGTGAGAATGCCTAGGCTTATGCCGCCCAGAAGCTTCCCGGTACTCGTGCAAGCGGACAGCGGCATAAGCCAGCGCGACAACCGCAGCAGGAGCAATCACAAAAGCCAGTGTCCATGATCCGTTCATTGTCTAAGCCCTTTCAGGACGCGTCTTGAAAGTAAATGTTGGGATTGGCTGAATGAGTAGAGCGTTACTTTTCTTTCCGTTCGTTTTTCGCAATATCGCGGATGAAATCCCACAATTCGGCTTTTTCCTGTTCAGAAAGCCTATCGGTAAGTTTGCTCCCCGATGAATTGGAAAATGAAGCTTCAAGCCGCGCAATAATCTCAGCATTCATGGAGCGGTGGTTTTCAGCCGCAGCAGCTTTCAGACGGTCCATCATCCCTTCTGGGAAGCGCACCATCGTCTTGTCCACCTGATCACTTGGGTATTTCGGTCTAGCCATAATGGACTCGATACCAAAAAAATACGGAATAAGCAAAAGACTCTTGACTACGTTACGTAATGGTATCAATCTGGCTACGTACCAAATCAGTAACGGAGTAGAAAGATGAATGATAAGATTGGGTCAATCGCGCCTTTTGGGTTGCGAATGCCACAAAGAATTAAGGACTGGGTATCTGAAAACGCTGCAAAGCATGATCGCTCAATGAACTACATCATCCTTCGCATCTTGGAGAAGGAGATGGCGGCGACGGGAGAGGGCCTTGGAAACTCAACTCCCGTCGCATCAAGCAACAACACCGCCTTGCAGGGCGGTGCGTCTATCAACCACGGTTTATAGGGAACCGCGATGAATACGCACATTATCCAAAATTCCGGCCCGCTTGTCTATAATGGACACGACATTACGGTTAAAGCCGAAATGTTGAGCCTTACCGATATGTGGAAGGCGGCGGGAGCCGAAGACAGTCGCCGCCCTTCTGATTGGTTGGCGCTTGAAAGTACGAAGGCTTTTCGTGAATTAGTCGAAGCCAGTTTAGTTGCCGGGAAATCCGGCATCCAAGTGAAACGCGGCGGTCGCGGCGTTTATAGAAGCGGTTGCTTTGGCTCATAACCTGCCCCACAGTCAGGTTATCGTAACAAAGAAGGGCAAGGGCGGTGGAACTGTCGCCCACTGGCAGATCAGGGTCATTTGGCGCCAGGCTTCTGGATGGTTTCTGTGATCAATTCGAGGACGTGTTCAAGTTCGGCCATAATTTCGGAGCGAGAACCTCCCTCGGATTGTTCTGTCAGGTCTTTCAGGTAGCTAACCATGTCTTCAAGCGTCATGCGTTCCGGATAAAACGCGTTCAGCGTGTTGATAATTTCAGAATTTATGGAGCGACCGTGTTTTTCGGCAGCTTCTTTTATTCTGTCGCGCAGGTCCGGCGGCAACCGAAGTGCAATCTGGACCGTACCCTGTCCGGCGCGTGGCTGTACCATGTTGTGCTCCTGCAAATTCGATTTTTTGGTACTACTGTAATTTTATCGATTGACAGTCAATGCAATTGCCGTAGTATCAACTACGGCAATATGATTTGCCAGGCCAGAAAGGAAAATATGAAATGGCAATTGCCGGAAGAAACTCAGACCAGTTCTCTCTTCGCTTCCCTGACGGGATGCGGGAATTAATTCGACAGATGGCATCGAAAAATGGAAGGAGCATGAACGCGGAGATTATTTTCCAGCTTGAGCGCGCTTATGGCGCAAATGAAAAGAGCGAAGCCACGGCCTCGTAAACCAGCTTCGCTCTTAAACAATCCAGTGTCGAAAAGGATTATTGAAATGGAATATAGCAAATTTCCATCCGTAGTTAAAGGCCAAATTGGCGGCAGCTCGATCCAGACGGTTAACGCCAGAGAGCTTCATGCATTTCTTGAAGTGTCGACACGCTTCAATGACTGGATCACCGCACGTATCCGGGACTTCGGCTTTGCTGAAAATCAGGACTTTGTGACTTTTACTGAAAATCCAGTAAAAGGCCGTCCGTCCAAGGAATATGCGCTTTCCCTCGACATGGCGAAAGAGCTTTCGATGGTGGAGCGCAATGAGAAGGGCAAGCAGGCGCGTCAATATTTTATTGAATGCGAACGCCGCGCAAAACAGGCTGCTGTCGATCCTGTTGCTGTTCTCAATGACCCTGCGGCAATGCGTGGCCTTCTTCTGTCATACAGTGAAAAGGTTTTGGAACTGCAATCCCAGATCGAAGCCGATAAGCCGAAAACAGATTTTTATAATGCCTATGTTAATGCAGATGGCCTCTACACTCTGCAAAATGCTGGCAGAGCGTTAAACGCTCGTCCAAATCTGTTCATTCGGTTTCTGAAAGAAAAATATATGTTCTATCAGGGTACAGCTCTGGTTCCACGTGTTCAATACATCCAGATGGGGCTGTTCGAAGTAAAAAATGAGATCGTAGATGACAAAGCGCGTCCACGCTCGTACATGACCCCAAAAGGCTTAGAATATTTTTCTAAACGTTTGCCAGAACACATCAAAGCTGGGAGGGCTGCATGATGGAACCAACTGAATATCCAGTCGAGAAGGTCAACCGTCTTGCTCGTGAGCTTTCACAAGCCCTTGATGAATGGATGGAAGGTGAATTTATGGCTGTAATTCTACCAAAATCACGGTCAAATGGCCATTCTGTCCAGTTCGGCGGGATAGACGCTCAAAAACAGGCCATAGCTGTTATGGCCGCACAAGCAGCATAACGGAGCGCCCTACGGGGCGCTTTTCTTTTGCTCAGGTATTGCAATGTTGCGGGAATAGCATCATTATGTAGCTAGTCTTCAAAATGAAGACCGGAGAGAGAGAAGATGATTATCCGTAAAGCAGTGCCAGTCGTCAAGAATGACGGTGTCCAGTTTCCGCCTCGCCCTGTTCAAGGGGCTGTGGACTATGCCGCTTTGCGCAAAGAGATCATGAACAAGTTCCCGAAAATTAGGTCAGAACTTGCAAAATGAACCTTTATGGCTTCCGATTGAGGAAGTCATTAAAATTAATAGAGAAGAAGTATCTGAAAGCGGAGAGAACTTCGCGCTCTTGAGACGTGATCTCCTCGAGAGCGCCTTAGCGCGTCCTGTGAACCATTATCATTACTCAAGTGATAATGACATTCTAAGGCTCGCAGTTATTCTGATGCTGTCTATTGCGCAGAACCATCCGTTTGAGCAAGGCAACAAGCGTACTGGATGGACTGCTGGCATGATATTCATGGCGCTTAATGGATATGAATTTAACTGGGATCATGAAGCCGTAGCGGTGGAATTTATGAAGCTCATCCAAGGCCAGATCACCGTAGATCGGTTTGAAGAGCAGATATACTACTTCATTAAAGAAAGATAAATCAGCGCCCCACGGGGCGCTTTTCATTTTAAGGAGAGGTGTCTGGCTTAATCTTTCCGTCAGTCTTGATGTAATTCCCTTCCGACCAGTAACATCACCAAGCCGACAAGTGTTGATGTTGCCAGCAACGTCACGACAAACAAAGATGGACCTTCGTACGGGATCGTGCCACTAACCTCGGCCAACGTCTTTTTGTACATGTCCTCACCCGGCGAAAGCTTAGCGGGTGAAGAAATCCAAGCCGCAATTGGAGTTGGTAGTACGAATAATGCCGCCCCTAACCAGCCGAGCGGTGTAAGTCTGTATCTTTGAACGCTCATATATCCCTCTACACTTAACCCGCCTCTGTGCGGGCTTTTTGTTTAACAGGACAAATCGCACGATGGCAACTGATCTTGAAAAGCTAGTGGTGCAGCTATCCGCTGACTTAAAGAGCTTCGAGCGCAGCATGGCAAGGGCTAACGGCATTACGAACAGTCAGTTCAATGCCATTGAAAAGCGCGCGCGCCAGATGAATAAAAATCTGGATGCTATCTTTGCGCGGTCTTTCAGCGGGCTTGTCGCGCCATTGGGTGGCATCGGTGCGGCCTTAGGTACGCGGGAAATCCTTCGATATGCAGATGCGTGGACATCCGCCAAAAACAGCCTCGCAGTCGCGGGGGTTGTTGGCGCGCAACAGGCGAACGTTTTGGAACGTCTTTACCAATCTGCGCAGGCCAATGCTACTCCGATATCAGCACTGGCCGATCTGTACGGCAGAGCGGCTCAGGCGTCAGATAATCTTGGTGCAAGCCAAGCCGACATGCTCAAATTTTCCGATGGCGTTGCGGTTGCGCTGCGCGTGGCAGGCACTAGCGCATCACAGGCATCGGGCGCATTGACACAATTAGGCCAGTTGCTCGGCCAAGCTCGTGTACAGGCAGAAGAGTTTAATAGTATCAACGAAGGCGCTCGGCCAATTCTGATCGCTGTCGCCAATGGCCTTGATGAGGCGGGCGGCTCCGTATCGAAGCTGAAACAGCTTGTCACTGACGGAAAGGTGAGCGGTCAGCAGTTTTTCCAAGCATTTCTCAGGGGGCTTCCCACGATCCAGTCGATGGCAGCCAATGCAACACAGACCATCGAACAGGGTATTACGAAAGTCAATAACGCTTTCACGAAGTACATTGGTGAAACAGATGAAAGCCTTGGTGCGTCTCAGCGCCTCGTTCAGGGGTTAAATTCCCTAGCCGACAACTTCGATCATACGGCTGATATTGTCCTGAAGGTGGCTGGCATCATTGCCGGGGCACTGGTTGGGCGATCTATATTTGGGATGATCCGGTCTCTCGGTCTTGCCTCGTCAGCGGTCTGGTCGTTTGTTTCAGCCTTGCGAACGGCTTCTAGCATGTCGGGTCTTGTAACCGCATTTGGTGGTCTCGGCGCAGCTGCTGGGCCGATAGGCACAATCTTAGGCGGTACGGTTGTTAGTGCCTTGGCGCTATATTCGCTGAACGCTTCTGAGGCATCGCAGAAATCCAAAAAGTTTGAAGGTGAGCTGGAGGCTTTGGGCCTACTCGCGCCAAGAGTAGCAGAAGGCATAGATACGGCAGCAAAATCAATCAAAGATTTGACGGATGCAAAGAACGCCCAGAAACTGCGCTCGATTGCCGACGAACTTGACCGTATCCGTACCGGTGGGAATTTCGGCAACGCAGGTGACGAACTAAGCGCCATCCAGGCACGCGCTAGGTCCAGCGTTTTTGATTTGTTTTCGGATGATAGCGCGGACAGTAAAGCAAGAACCGAAATCGTTGAACTTGCACACCTCCTCCAAGGAATGCAGGTGACGACGGAGGAGGTTCGTAAGCGGATGGACGCTATTCGATCTACTCCCATTAGCGATGCCGTCAAAGACATGGCTGATGAGTTGGATCGCACTGCCCAAAAGATTGCCGCCTTGCAGGCACAATCCCTATCGCTCGGCGTAATGCCTGGTATGGATGAAGCAAAGCAGCAGCTTGACACTGTCATCAACGACCTTGATCGCCTTGAAAAGCGAGAGATCATAACTGCCGAGCAGCGCAAAAATCTGGAAGATGCGCTAAAGAAGCTTCGTGACACCGGTGAGGGGGCAGAAGAAGCGAGGGCCGCACTCGCTGCTATTGGCGGCGTAAGCTTCAGCACGGCCTTGGTCGGTCTTGACGGCCTTATCAACAAAGTTGCCGTTCTTTACTCTCAGGCGGCGCAAGCTAAGGCGTTGTTGTCGGGAATTTCTTGGTCCACTGTAATTGAAGGCCGTGCTGAGAGGTCATCGAAAGACCCATACATTCAGGCCCGTGAGGCAGGAAACGCCTATCTCAAAGAGGCGCAGCGACGGAATACGCTCACAAAAGAGCAGTTGGCGCTTGAAACAGAGATCGCCCGGATCAAAAAGGACGCCGAAAAAACTGGAGCTATTCTCACCGAGAAGCAACTCCGAGAACAGGCTCAGGCTAACCTTGCCGCGGACGCGCGCAGGAGTGCATCTAGTAAAGCATCGGGCCGACAGCACAAAACACCTGACCAGAAGCTTGATCGCGAGATTAGTGATGTCGTACATCGGACTGCCGCTTTGGTCGCGGAAACCGAGGCTATGCGCCAACTCAATCCGCTGGTGAATGATTACGGATACGCGGTTGAGAAAGCTCGAACAGAGCAGGACTTACTGACCGCGGCGCAACGGGCCGGTGTCGCTATCACGCCAGAACTGCGGGCGCAGATATCACAGACGGCTGAGCAGTGGGCAGTGGCGACTACAGAGGCTAATAAGCTGGCTGAAGCGCATGACAAAATCCGCCAAAGCGCAGAAGAATGGCGTGATGCTCAGAAAGACGCATTGCGCGGGATCGTTGATGATCTTATCGCCGGTAAATCAGCGGCGGAGGCCTTCGCTGGGGCTTTGGACAAAATCATCAATAAGCTCATGGATATGGCTTTTGATAACATCTTCAGCGGATTATTCCGTGGCGGCGGAGGCATATTGGGGCTGCTTGGCTTTAAGGATGGCGGTGTAATCCAGGCTGCGAGTGGTGGCTATATCAGTGGCCCTGGGACTTCCCGGTCTGACAGCATCCCGGCACGCCTTTCCAACGGCGAATACGTGGTCAATGCTGCTGCAACCAAGAAATTCCGGCCTCTACTTGATGCGATCAATAACAATAAGATCCAGAAAATGGCGGATGGTGGCGTGGCGACCTTGCGCGCTCCATCATTGCCTAATCTATCATATGCACGCCCGTTGCAATCTACTGGTCGCATAGCTGTCGATGTAGGCGTGTCAGTAGACAACAACGGCAATCTGCAATCATACGTCAAAAATATTGCTCAGCAGACAAGCCAGAATGCCATTCGCAGTTACGACAAGGCGGGAGCGGCCCGCTTCGCGCGTGATAGTAAGCAGGCACAACGACGGGGGCTTTTGTGATTGACCTGATTTCTACTGTGAGATTTTTGCCGTCATACCCTCAGCTGCTTATCCCGGTTAGCCAAACACGCTATGGTGGCCGTGCCATATCGACGGTCGAATATGCGGATCCGTACCGTGTCATTGATATGCAAACGGTCCCGATGACTGCCCGCGAAGCTGTACAGTTGCAGGCATTTATAGCGGCCGCCCGTGGTGGCATGGAGACGATTGTTTATCGTCCAACTCATATTTGTGTCCCACGTGCATATTGGGGAGACCCGAATAACGCAAAAATCACGGGAACGGGCGCACGTGGTGCGGTCGCCAATGGGTATACTGTACAGATCACAGGCGTATCGACTGGCCTGCAATTGCAGCCGGGTGATCTGATCTCTTTCAAGAGCGGTGACTATCGCCAGATGGCGCAGGTAGTCATTGGTGCGATCGCATCCAGCACGACTATCACGGTTACGGTTGATCAGCCCATTGCCTCATATATCGCGGCTGGAGCCACAGTGCTGTTTAAACAGCCGGAATTGAATACTAGATTGGTGGCAGGCAGTTTTGAAATGACTGTTGGGCCGCGCCCTACGGCAAAATTCCAGCTTATAGAGGTGCCTAAATGAGCTTCCCGGCGCGATTACAGACATTGCTTGCCGAGGGCCGCCTTGTGGTGCGCTCTCTCGGAGATTTCCTCTTTGGCACTGGGGCATGGTACATTTGGAATGGTGCGTCAGAATTGACGTGGAATGGTCATACATACATCCCAAATCAGCTGATCGCGATCGAGGAACCGCCGCAGCAATTGGGGTCTGCGGCACTGCCAATCACAATCACCATGCCGACGCGGGCGGACTTTGGCATCACACCTGACAAATTGGCGCAGATTGAGAGCGTGGATTACAAGGGGCGGACGGTCATCCTATATGACGCCTATTTTGATCCAGATACGCGCGAGCTGCTCCATGTCGAGCCTATGTATCGCGGCTATATCGACACGATTGAGCACGTCATTGACGGTGGGGAGATGGTACTGCGCGCCAATATAGAGACAGCCGCGCTTGATAATCACCGTGATGGCTATCGCACAGCCTCACATGAGGACCAGCAGCTGATCTCTGCCGGCGATAAATTCTTCGAATACGCGTCGACTGTCCGGCACGAAAATTTCTACATCACACCATATCAATAATAGGTCTTGTATGCGTCATCCAGATTGGGAAAAGCGCCTGGTGGCTGTCACCGAGGCGCATATCAACACGCCTCTGGTGTGGGGCCAATCCGACTGCCTCTTGACTGTCGCCGATGCAATTGAGGCGGTGACAGGCGAAGACCCGGCCAAAGATATCCGGGGCAAATACAAGAGCAAGGTCGGGGCTTATAGGCTGATTAAAAAGCAAGGCTTTAGCGACTTGGTAGGTGTCTTTACCGATCGCTACGAGACCGTCCCCGTCGCGCTTGCGGCGCGGGGGGATGCTGGGATTTTTGTCAATGAGGCGGGCGACCAGACAGCAGGATATTTCTGCGAATACGGTTTTGCGGTGAAAGGGGAGGAAGGTCTACGCCTGCTCCCCCGCATGATGGCGACGCACGCTTTTAGGATCGGCTAATGCAATACATTTTGGCGATTGTTTTCGCACTGCTGGCCACGCCAGCGGCGGCGGACCCCATTTCGATTGTCATTGGCGCAATCGGCGCAGCAGGCTCGTGGCTGCTCAGTGGCACGGTTTTGGCAAATATTGTCCTCGGTGGCCTGCTAGTCGCGGCGAAATATGCGCTCGGCACGCTATTCCAAAGTAAGCCAAAATCCCAGGCATCTGCCACTGAGACAAAATACGGCGAAAATCTTGTGCGCGAGGTCGGGCTTGGCACATTCGGGACGCGGGGCCACCATGTCTATCGCAATGCTTTTGACAAGGGCAATCACATTGTCCAAGACGTGTATAAGCTATCGGATTTCCGCTGCACCGAGCTATTACGAGTCCAGATGGATGGGGAGTGGAAGCTACTCTCGGCCACAGATGAGGGGGACGAGGGGCGCATCTATGGCCGTCGCGTACTGGGTGTGCACGAAGGCGGGCAGGTGTTCGTTCGATTTTACTCTGGCACCCTGTCGCAGACTGCTGACCCGGCACTGATTGCATACGCCAATCCGACGGGCCGCTGGACGTCTGCGCATCGAGGCGCTGGCATCTGCTATGTGGTCGTGACCACGATCACAGACGTGGACAATCTGACGTCTGTGCCGAGCCTGCTATTCGAGGTCAAGGGTGCTCCGCTTTATGACCCGCGCAAAGATAGCACGGTAGGTGGCTCCGGCGCTCATCGCTGGAATGACCAAAGCACATGGGAATATACCAGCAACCCTGCTGTTATGATGTATAATCTTGAGCGGGGCATCTATCACGGCACCGAGAAAATTGTTGGGCGTGGCGTGCCTGCCAGTCAATTGCCGCTGTCCGAATGGATGACCGCCATGAATATCTGCGATGAGGCGATGGCAGATGGCAGCAAGCGCTATACAGCTGCGCTGATCGCCTCATCCGGGGATGGCGTTACACACGACACGAATATGACCCCGCTGCGCGAGGCATGCGCGGCATCGTGGGTAGAGGGCGTGATCGGCGAGTATCCTATTGTGGGAGCTAATCAAGCCGTTGTCGCTACCATCACAGACGATGACATTGCGTGGGACAAGCCATTCCAGCTATCGCTGACGCGGCCGCGCTCCGAGCTGGTCAATACGGTCGCGGCCACCTACATCAGCCCGGACAAATTTTATGAGACGACATCGCTTGCGACGCGTGTGGATGATACAGCCCTAGCACAGGACCGCGAGCGGCTTGCTGCCAAAATCGATTACACCGCCGTGACTGACCCGAGGGTCGGTGACCGCCTGGCTGATATTGCCATCCGTGCCTCGCGCTATCAGGCGCATGGCTCATATACCATCCACCCGAAATATCTCGGGGTACAGGTGGGCCAATGGATTAGCTGGGTGTCTGCCCGCTATGGCTTCACCAAGAAATTGCAGATTCAGTCCAAGGCTTTGGGCGCACTTGGCAGCGACGGCACCCGCGATGTGAGGATCTCGTGGCAGGAGGTCGGCGACGGCATCTTTGACCCCACGGCATACACGACGACTCCACCAGTCATCACGCCAAATGCGGAGCCAGCCTATCTGGCCGCCGTCGAAAATTTCAACGCTGTGCCCAATATTGTGCTCGGGGCCACAGGAGACCAGCTGCCCGGCATCCGCCTGTATTGGGACGAGATTACGGACGGCACGGTCGTGGGCGTAGACATCCAGTACTGGCCGGTCAGCGACCCGACGCAGATATTTTCGGCCTATGTCACCCGAGATGTGACTGTCTATCAGATCGTCAATGGCCTGACGAGCCAGACAGAATGGCAGATCAGGACGCGTCTGCGTGCGGCCCCCGGCACCCGCCCCGTTGCGTGGACAGCGCCGGTCAATGTGCTGACACTCGGTATTGAGACCAATCTGCCGCCGATTGATTTTGCCAAGCTCGATGAGGACATCAATGGATATTTAGGCTGGGCCAGCGACGGCCTCCGATATGTATTAGAGGAGCTTGATCGCATCGGCAGTATAGTAGCGAATCAGGACGCAGCGAATTACTCTGATAAACAGCAAATTAGGAGGGAAATCACATCCACATCAGGCAGTCTTACAGCGAAATTCACTGAAGAAATCATTGCGGCGACTGGTCCGGGCTCGGCAATCGCGCAGCGAATTGAATCACTTGAGGTAGCGGTAGAGGATGACATCGCTACAGCAGTATCTAATCTCACGACGCAGATTAATACGGTAGATGGGCGCGTAGATGTTGTGTCGTCAAATGTGACAGCCCTACAGGCGACCGTAGCCGGGAAAGCTGACGCATCCGCAGTGTCCTTGCTCTCCGCCACCGTGTCAGAGCAAGGCGATATGATCACATCGCAGGGCAATGCGATCATAGACCTGCAGTCCCAGGTTAATGGTGTGTCAGCCAGCGCGACATTCCGCGCCCAGACTGTAGCAGCGCCGAGTGGATGGAATAGTCGTATCGCACTACAGGCGCGTGTGGGGACGTCAGACAGCTACAAAAATGCAGGCATTTATTTCGACGTGACGCCGACAAATAGCAGGATTGTCGTGTCCGCTGACCAATTTGTTGTCACAGATGGGGCTAATACCGTGCAGCCGCTGATTGCCACTGGCGGTGTCGTCTACCTCACCAATGTACGTCTAGGTACGCTCAAATTTGACCAGCTTGAGAGCAATAATGGCAAGCTCATCATGCGCGGGTATGGCAGCTATGCCGATATCAGGATTTGGACATGACACAGCTATTTATCGGGCATAAGCCGGGCGTTGGCCCAGTGCTTAAGGTGCTGCGCTATGATACAGACGATCCGCTCACTTTGCCAAATGCCGCTTATGACAGATACTACTTCAATTCAGAAAGCCAACACCTGTCATATGTATTCACCGCAGAGCCATTTTACTTCAGGGCTGCTGATATAGCTGCGCTACCGACAGATTTCGATTTATATGGCTACTGGATTTCTGGGCACTATGGTAATGCGTCAAGCTGGAAGCTGACAGACGTATTCTTCCGCGTCAGTAATAAGTTTTCCGAATTTGGCTACCCGCCAATCCCGGAAATCCGGGAGAAGGACCTAAATACTGGGCGCGTATCTGCAGGCCGCCGGCGTCTCACAATGATCTATGACACGCTGTCTAAAGAGGCGGGGTATGTAGAGCATTATCAATACAAGTACCAGATGATGCGCGTCGGTAGCTATGCGTCGTCATCGTGGCAAACTGTCCCCCTCACATATCAGGGGAAGCTGATATCTGCTTATTCGCGTATTGGCATCGGAGAATGGGTGGTCCCGATGGTCAGCCAATATGTGTATAATGATAATCGCAATCAAATGGTCACATACCCGCAGGTCTGGGACCTGCCAGCCGATAGCTCTCCAATGCGTACATATACCTATGCTGGTGGGCTGCTGGGGCTAGAAATAAATCAGTCCCGTGTCGCGCTCGCGAGGCCAGGATATGACGTAAATGCCTCCGGTCTGCACACAAAAATCATCGACAGTAATCGGGCCCCAGCGCTTTGTATCATGGCGGGAGAAGTGACTAATGTCGCCGCTGATAGCTCGGTCACATTATATCCGCCACCTGGCATTACGATTTCGGACACTGCGGTAACGGAATTTATGTATCGGCGCGTGGGGGGGCCGTGGTTTGTGCCCGGATTTATCGCGGCCGGATATGTGCGCAGCACCCGCTTCGACTTGAGCTATTCGGTGGCGTCCAATGCTGTCACCATCCACAATGAGGGGACAGACCCGGTTGATATACGCTATGTCGTTTTCAACACCGATCGATCTGGCACGTCCACTGGGGGCAATCGGGTGATGTTTAGGGGCAATGACGGCTCACGTGATTACGTGCAGATCAAAAAGCCCGGCACATCTGACCCGGCATCTAAGCCCAATGATATCCTGCTGGACACGCGCTTCCCGTCTTTCCAAATCATCTCGGAGGGGTACATACCGCTATCGAGCTTTAGCGATGCCCCATCAGGGGAGCATCAGCTGCGCGGGAAGAAGAAATATACGGTCTCATTCACGAATAATGGCTTTATTCCGTACCTGAAATTCATGATTGTCTTCCCGAATTGCGTGACCACACCATACGTCAATATGGCCTACAATTACACAGGCACACCGACATGGGGCCCCCCATCAAATGTGTCTGTACTGGCGCAAGTGGATAATAGCCAGGTCACATTCTGGGCTAGCCCCGGCAATTGGTCGAGATACGAAAATGACGAGGGTGACCTGAAATATAGATACGACCTACCAGACCCCATCGGCGTAAGATACTACGTGTTCGGCATCGCGCAATAGTCAAAAAATATTTAAAAATCAAATGATTACGCCGTCGGCCTCAGTGCTGGCGTCGGTCCGTCACGTCTATTGTAATGAGGTGCTGTAATGGCAATCCGTCCCGACTACACTACCGGCACAATCACTCTCACATCAGGGAATATAAATTTCACGACGAGTGGCGCGGCTTTGCAGACCGCCGATATACAGCCTGGCGACACGATCCACCTGGCGTCTGGATATACGCTCGTCATCGCGTCCGTCACCGGGCAAAATAGCGGCACGCTGGCATATCCGTGCCCCGCTGGGGCCGCCGGAACCAGCCTGCCACTGCGCATCCGGTATCAGCCTGATGGGAGCAGATATGCTGCCGCCGCACGTACACTCATTGACATGCTCGGTACGGGCAATATCGAGGCGCTTGCCGGATTGACGAGTGCTGCGAATAAGCTGCCCTATTTTACCGGCGCGGGCACGGCAGCGCTCACAGATCTGACGGCATTTGCTCGCACATTATTGGCTGGCACATCAGCATCGGCGGCATATGCGACACTCGGCGAAATCCCAGATGAGCAGCTGCCACAAAGACTTAAAGAAACATCAGCCGGGAATTTAATATCAGATGATTGTAACAATGCGGTAAAATTTGGCTCATACACAGTAAGCTCGACTGCCGCGAATAATCCTAGCGGGCAATGGTCTACAATGCTTGTGCTGCCTCAAACAGTCGCGGATGGAGTACAGGTATTATTTACGAGGCAGAGCGCTAATTTCAAAGCGTATTACCGCGTGTTTACCGGCGGCTCATTTAAAACTTGGTGCCCGATCCTTCTAGGCACGGGGACAGCCAACCAGCTTTTCCTAGGGGATGCTTCTTTCGCGTCAATAAGTGATTTTGGTAAAAGTCTCATCGACGACGCCGATGCATCAGCCGCCTTATCGACGCTGGGTGTGTCCTCTTTTGCGAAAAGTCTGCTTGATGACGCCGATGCATCAGCCGCCTTATCGACGCTGGGTGTGTCCACTTTCGCGAAGACAATTCTTGACGACACGTCCGGCGCGGCAATGTGGGCGACGATGGGAGGTGAGTTTAGTGGTAATCATCTAAGCGGTTATCTCAAAAGACCTGATGGAACAATTAGAGTATGGGGGCAAGCATCAGGAGATGTAACAACCCCTTTCCCCGTAGCCATGCCAACGGCTGTGACAAGTCATGGTGCCACTCTGTTCGCCGCTAACCCACTCCCCGAATACTTATATTCCGTGTCGGCATCGGTGGTGGCCAATACCGGGATTACATGGCGCACTAGGGTTGCCATAAACGGCGGCAGTGTCGTTGTCGGAAGTGACGACCCCTTTAAATGGTGGGCGGAAGGGTATTGACATGATCGAAAAAGTATACCGAGCAACATTCACAACAGACGGTATTCCGACAGGGTTTTACCCATCGGATGTTTGGCCTACCGGGTATCCTGAAAATGCAGTAGAGATCACGGAAGATCAATATACTGAGCTACTCGAATATCAGGGGATGCGTCGATATATTGACGGCGAAGTGGTGGCATACGCCCCACCGCCCCCGCCCATCACTCCTGATGATGTAGATGCCGAAAGGGACCGCCGCATTGCTGGCGGTTTTATTTTTGGCGGGGTCTTTTACCAGACCCGACCGGAAGACCTGGAGAACATCGCAGGCGCTTCAACTGCGGCGCTTGCGGCGATCATGAACGGTGCGGCGCCGGGAGACTATCGCTGGCATGGTAGCGATACGGATTTCGTCTGGATTGCAGCGGATAACAGCACGCACGCAATGGACGCGCAAACGCTATTCGCCTTCGGTCAAGCGGCTATGGCGCACAAGCAAGCGCATATCTTTGCGGCGCGGGCGCTAAAGGATCAAGACCCAATTCCTGCGGATTATACCGACGACAAATATTGGCCCATAGCCGAAGAGCCAGAAGCTGAATAACCCGCCCGCTAGGCGGTTTTTTTATGAGGAATGACATGAATTTGGACCTTGGCGATACCCGCCTCTTGATTGAGGTGGGCGCGAAGCATGGCCTATTGCGTAATGAAATGGCTTATGTTCTGGCAACGGCCTACCATGAGACGGCTCACACCATGAAGCCAGTGCGTGAGTATGGTGGTGAGGCCTATCTCAAGAAGAAGAAATACTACCCCTATGTCGGCATGGGCTACGTGCAGCTTACATGGCGCGAGAACTATGAGAAAGCCAGCCGTAAGCTAGGCGTTGATTTCGTTTCCAATCCCAAATTGCTTCTTGAGCCTAAATATTCCGCAGAAATCATCGTCGTCGGGATGCGCGACGGGTGGTTCACGGGCAAGAAGCTTTCCGATTACATCACCTTGCAGAAGTCGGACTTCAAGAACGCCCGCCGGATCGTCAATGGCACGGACAAGGCCGATTTGATTGCCAAGTATGCCCGCCAGTATGACGCATCTCTGCTGGCAGAGGGATATGGCGTAGATCAGATGGTCTCGGCACCCGAAGCTGAAATCGTGCCGCCTCCTGAGCCAGAGAAGCCATTGTCGAAATCTGCACGCTTCTGGACGTGGCTTGGCAGCGGTGGCGGCGCGGCAGTCATCCCGCTCGTGGACTGGAAGGTACAGATGCTGATCGTCGGCGCGATCATTGTAGTGGCTGGGTATGCAATCCTGACTATGCCACAGGCGCGCGCCAAGCTTGAAAAGCTGGTGTCCGCACTATGATTAATCTGCTCCTTACAAATTGGCGCGCATTGGCGCTGTTGGGCGCGTGTCTGGCCGGTATAGGCCTGTACCTACTCGGCAAGCACGATGCGCGCCAGCAAGCCGCGATGGAAGCAGCGCAGGCCACAATCCAAGCCATCAAAAAGAGGGCTGCAATCGATGCGAAAATCACTGATATGGACGGGTATGCTCTTTGCCTTGAGCTTGGCGGGGTGCAGTCAGACTGCGAGCAATTGCGCGGGCTGGGCGAAAATCAGCCTTAAATCAGAGACTGCCGTCTATCTGGCGTCAAATGACATAGCCGCGGGGCGTGGCATCGCGGCGCATAATACTTTTGGCCAAAAATCAGGGTGCTGGCGATGAATGATCCTCTGCAGGAATATGGTCTAAAAATGTCTGTCATTATCGCGGGCTTTGCTGGGGGTGCATTGCGCGCGCTGTCCAGACAAAAAGCGACATTACGGGAGACCATTGCATCACCTATCTGTGGCGCATTAGCAGCCGGGTATCTTACCGGCCCTTTGGTCCATTATCTCAGGGCGGTCAATTTCCCCCTGCCTCCAAGCGGGGGGTCAGATGTAGGCATGCACGCAGCCGCATTCCTGGTCGGCGTCTGCGGTATGTGGATCAGCGATGCTTTATTTGAAGCCGCGAGCCGCTACCTGAAAAAATAGGCAATGATCACGTATGGGCGCTGGCTGCGCGGCATGGCATCCCTGGCTTTTCGGCCGGGGTTGATTCGGCAATCTAGCGAGGCATCATGCGGGGGCAAAACTGTAAACTGGCTGTAAACTAACTGGGGGATATCTGGATAAAAACAAGCTAAACGCTTGATATTACTGGTGCCCCCAGAGAGACTCGAACTCCCGACCCCCTGATTACAAATCAGGTGCTCTACCAACTGAGCTATAAGGGCACGCGCACCGCATAGCATAAATCATGGTACTGTAAAACGAAAAAATCAACGCAAGTCTGGCGTGGTAACCAGCTTTTGCTTGTGCTAACCAGTAAGGCGTTGTTCTCCAAGCGCCAAGCCGGTATTTTTGCCATCCGTTCCGGTGTCGCCACATTGTTAAGAGACTGAAAGCATGGCCCAAAAATCGCTCGCGCTTCATTTTCTTTCGTCTGGCTCGAAGGAATCATTGGCAGCGCAGAAAGAGTTGGTGAAGCTCTATGGAAATGTGGCCGCTGAAGATGCCGACTATATTGTTGCTCTTGGTGGCGACGGCACAATGTTGCAGGCTCTGCGTGATTTCATGAACAGGGGCATTCCGATTTACGGCATGAACCGTGGCTCGGTCGGTTTTCTGATGAATGAGTATGCAGTGGAAAATCTGCCGGAGCGCATTCTGGCAGCACATAAGGAAACCATCCGGCCCTTGCAGATGATTGCAGAGACCGAGATGGCCCCGCCCGTATCAGCGCTGGCAATCAATGAAGTCTCGCTGTTTCGCCAGTCCTATCAGGCGGCCAAGATCCGCATCAGCATTGATGGCAAGGTCAGACTGGAGGAGCTCGTCTGTGACGGTGTGATGGTGGCCACACCTGCCGGCTCGACGGCCTATAATCTGTCTGCGCAGGGACCGATTCTGCCGCTTGAAGCGCCATTATTGGCGCTCACTCCGGTCAGCCCCTTTCGTCCGCGCCGATGGGGTGGGGCGCTTTTGCCCAAGCATGTCACGGTGCGGATGGATCTTCTGGAGACAGAGAAGCGTCCGGTAAATGCTGTTGCTGATAATAATGAAGTTAAATCGGTTAAGGCCGTAACAGTTCGTGAAGCGCCTGATAGTCAGGTCGCGATCTTGTTCGATAGAAATCATTCATGGGATGAGAGAATTCTTACGGAACAATTTAGACATTAGTTGCCCGATTTGTGGTTTAATATGGCAACATGATCATTCGCCCGGTAAACCGGCATGATTTTGAGCCATTTCGATTGTCGAGGCGGTATTTTAGTTGACTTTTCGGTCATACGGACGTAGGCGGAGCGGAAGGAAACGCTGAATGCGTTGTAAACATCTTTTCTGCCTCCGGTTTGTGCGTAAGCCGCCGCCATGACAGGGAAGGTGATATGATCCCCGAACAGAGAGCTACGCCTCCATTGACGACATTTGCCGAACTCGGCCTATCCCCCAAAGTGATTGCCGCCGTCGAGGCGGCTGGATACACTGCGCCCACACCAATCCAGGCTGGAGCCATTCCGCCAGCACTTGAACGCAAGGATGTTCTAGGCATTGCCCAGACAGGTACGGGCAAGACCGCATCATTCGTGCTGCCAATGCTGACACTGCTGGAAAAGGGCAGGGCACGCGCGCGCATGCCGCGTACGCTCATTCTGGAGCCAACGCGCGAACTTGCCGCGCAGGTTGAAGAAAATTTTGCCAAATATGGCATCAACCACCGTCTGAATGTTGCCTTGCTGATTGGCGGGGTGTCGTTTGAGGAACAGGAACGCAAGCTGGAACGCGGCGCGGATGTGCTGATTGCCACGCCGGGCCGTCTGTTGGATCATTTTGAACGCGGCAAGCTGCTTTTAAACGGCGTTGAAATTCTGGTCATCGATGAAGCCGACCGTATGCTCGACATGGGCTTCATCCCGGACATTGAGCGCATCTGCAAGCTCATTCCGTTCACACGCCAGACCCTGTTCTTCTCGGCAACCATGCCGCCGGAAATCACCAAGCTGACCGAGCAGTTCCTGCATTCGCCGGTGCGTGTCGAGGTTGCCAAGGCCTCCTCAACCGCGCGCACGGTTACGCAGCGTCTGGTGAAATCGGGTCGCAAGGACTGGGAAAAGCGTGCAGTATTGCGTGAGCTGATCCGGGCGGAAGGCGATACGCTGAAAAATGCGATCATCTTCTGCAATCGCAAGAAGGATGTGTCGGATCTGTTCCGCTCGCTGACGCGCCATGAGTTCAGCGCCGGTGCTCTGCATGGCGATATGGATCAGCGCGCGCGCATGACCATGCTGTCCAATTTCAAGGACGGCAAACTGCAGCTTCTGGTCGCGTCTGACGTTGCGGCGCGTGGTCTGGATATTCCGGATGTAAGCCACGTTTTCAATTTCGACGTGCCGATTCATGCGGAAGACTATGTCCATCGCATTGGGCGCACCGGCCGTGCCGGTCGTTCCGGCAAGGCGTTCACGATTGTCACTACGGCAGACACGAAATATGTCGCCGCCATTGAAAACATGATCGGTGAAAGCATCGAATGGCTGGATGGTGACCTGTCGACATTACCGGCCGAATCTGAAACCGAGGAGCAGCCGCGCAAGGGCAAGACTGCCCGTGGCGCCAAGGGTAAGGACAGCAAGGCGAAGTCCAGGGACAAGCCGCGTGAAAAGACAGAGCAGGTTGCCGTGGAAGCGCTTGATCCGGCTGAACAGCCACAACCATTCATCGAACCGTTTGACCGCCGTGAGGCCATCCGTGCCGCCAATGACGAACGCCGCGGCAAGACGCAGCATGAGCATGCACGCCGCCGGCGTGACCGGGATGATGATGAGCCGGCACCGATCGGTTTTGGTGACGACATTCCGGCCTTCATGCTGATTCCGACGGGCGTCACCCTGGGCTGATTCTGGCGGTTATTGATGAGCCGTTGAAAATATTGGCTGCTAGAGCAATTCAGTTTTTTCATGGAAACGCTGGTTGCTCTAACATATTGTCTTTTCTTGCGTTTCCGGACAGGAGGCGGTTCCCACTTCCCTGGAACTGCAACTTTTCTTTTTTGCAGTTCCGAACGGAAAACCGGCTCCCACTTTTCCTGGAACTGCTCCTGAAAAGCCGTTCTGCCCGCTCGTCAGAGCGGCTTCATTGTTTCTTCTTTTTTGCGGAAGAGCGTTTTTCAGAGCGGAGGGCTGCTTCAAATGCAAGCCGCGCCCATTCGGCCATCACCTCCGGATCGTCGAAGGCCTCGCTTGGTGCGTTCCAATAAGGCATGGTGACGCGCTTGTTATCCTGACCATCCTTTGAAGCATGGCCCTGATAGCTCCATTGGGTACAATCTGCTTCGATGAATCGGGGTGCGGACAGTTCGTCCGCCTTGAACATCAGCCCGTCTTTGATAACGAGAGCAAAAATCAGACCCTGGTGATAGATGCCCTTGCCGCCAAACATGCGTTTGATCCTGATCGGGCCAAAGGCCTGAAACAGATCGTGCAGCGTATCATCATCCATGGGGTAGGCACCGGGCAGGAAGTGATGCGATCAGGCCGCTCCCTGTATCTGGCGCAACTTGTCTTCAGAAACAGGCTTCAATTCGACCGATTCGCCGCAGCCGCAGGCAGAGGTCTGGTTCGGATTGTTGAAGACAAATCCGGTACGCAGTGTTGTTACCTCGAAATCCATCTGCGTGCCGAGCAGGAACAGTGTGGCTTCAGGGGCGACAAAAACTTTCGCACCATCCTTTTCAATGACATCATCGCCGGGCTTTGCCTCTGTTACGAGGTCGATCGTATATTCCATGCCGGCACAGCCGCCTTTCTTCACGCCAACACGGATGCCAAGGGCGTCTTCGCGCGCCTCGACGATCTCCCGCACACGCGCAGCGGCGGCATCGGTAAGTGTCATGACTGCAAAACGACCCATGGTTTATCTTCCCAACTCTATTGGCATACGGACTGAGAATCATTCAATCTGACGGCTGCGCAACATGATCCGCGCTTGCCATGATTTCATTATAGTTAGTGTTGTAACATCATTACTGCAAGGCGCCAAATCGGGAACCCTACCCATTGGCCGGTCATTTGAAGGCGAAGAGGAGTAGCGCATGTCCGTGACACGGATGGAATCGCTGAAAGTGTCAGCAATTGCAAGCCTCATAGCTGCGGGCGTTCTGACGGCATTTCCTGCCGCAGCACAGGAAACGGCCAAACCGCAACCAGCCACTGAACAGGCGGCAGAACCTGTCGTGCAGGACAAGGCGGTTCCGGCCAGCCAGGAAACAGGCAGCCTGCCAGACTATCGCGATGACCGCTCGACACCGCAGGCGCTGATTGAATCCTATTACAATGCGATCAACCGGCAGGAATATGCCCGCGCCTATGGCTATTATTCGGAAGAAGGGCGCGAGCCTGACTTCAAGGTGTTCCGCAAGGGCTATGAGAATACAAAGAGTGTTCGGATTGCCCTGCGCAAGAGCGAGCCTGACCCGGGCGCAGGCCAGATCTACTGGAGCCAGCCGGTTGCCATTGAAGCCGAAAACACGGATGGCAAGCGGGAAGTCTTTGCCGGCTGCTATACGATCCGGCTCACCAATCCGCAGATGCAGGAAGACCCGCCTTACCGGCCAATGGAAATCATGACCGGTTCATTGACCAAATCGCCGCTGGAACTGGAAAAAAGTGTACCGGAAACATGTGAGGCTCCCTGACAGGGAGCCTCAAGGCGAATGAAACGGGCTACGCAAAACCTGAAAACCCGTAGAACTGAGCCAGCAAGACACCACGGTGGCTGCGCTATATGACTGGCCGCAAACTGTCATTCTGTTTGAGTTTCACAGACACATGACCTGCCTTGTCCGGTCTTCTGGGTGGCAGGATCGTGATTTGTCTGGAAGCGATCTCGAAGCTGTTATCGGTTGATTGCGGTTAATGGCCAGTAAACACGGAGAAATTTATAGGCCTGAGAATCAAGAAAAATCCGTGATGGAAGTTGTTTACCTTTTTCGGCTGCTATAGGCGGGAAGTGCTGGCAGTGGTGCATGCAGCCGTGTCCGGGAGCCGGGATGCTGCCATTGCCGGGGCGGATCACAAGAAGGAAACAGAGCGTTCATGAATGCAGCCCGCAATCCGCATGGTCTTGAGACCATTACGCGTCAGTTGCTACCGATGGCACCGCAACGTGTGGTGCTTGTCTCGCCAGAGGGAGACAGTGCGTCGATCATGGCGGTGCAGCTTACCCGCGCGCTGGCCGATCGCGGCAAGAGATGTGTGCTGATCGACATGACCGGGCTTGGCACGATCAGCCTTGCCATGCTCGATGGCAACCGTCTTGCCGGCATTACCGATTTGCTGACGTCGGAACGCCGTTTCAACGAGGTCATTCACAGCGACCGCTTTTCAACGGCGCATGTAATTCCGCTTGGCCTTGCCGATCCCGAACGCGCCATGCGTTCGGCCGAAAGGCTGCCATTCATTTTCGATGCACTGGCGACGGTCTATGATTTTGTCATTGTCGAAACCGGGCCGTCGCATGCCGCCGATCTCGAACAGGTGGTCAATCGGGATACGGTGCTGATCATGAGTGTCATTGATCCGGATTCACCTAAAGTGACGGCTGCTGCGGAGGAGTTTGATCAGGGAAAATATGATGACATCATCATCCTGATGGATGCGTCTGCGTGATGGTCAGCGTCTTTTCGGGCGCGGCGGCTGCGCCATCCACCATATGATGAACATGGCGGGCAGAACCCACAGGACGCCGGTAACCAGAAAATAGAGCAAATGCACCCATGTGCTCGACTGGCTCAGATGTACAATGGCAATGGTTGTCGCCAACAGCGCATAGATAATGACGAGCGCAACCAGCAAGACAGTACCGATAAGTTTTTTCAGCCTGACGGGCATATGCATGGACTCCCTGTTATCTTCTTCACTATCGAATGCTGTGGCACGGCGAAAGCGAAAAAGACGCGGCGGCATGTCGCGTGAGGTATTGCGGCCATGCCTTGTAAGCTGCCCCCCGATGCGGCATGTATCTCCTACGGATCCCGGAGCATTTTGATATGGCGGCAATGACAATGAACAGCAGGACACAGCAGATGGGAATGGCGCAGGATGATCGCGACCGGCGGCTGGTGCGCTACTGGCTCTATGCCGTTTTTGTCGTTCTGGTTGCCATTGTCATGGTGGGTGGCGCCACGCGCATGACCGGTTCCGGTCTGTCAATTACCGAATGGAAGCCGATCCACGGTGTCATCCCGCCGCTGAACAGCAGCGAATGGCAGGAGGAGTTCGAGAAATACCAGCTGATCCCGCAATATCAGCAGATCAACAAGGGCATGTCGCTTGAAGAATTCAAGACCATCTTCTGGTGGGAATGGGCGCATCGCCTGCTTGCCCGTTTTGTCGGTATTCTGGTGGCCATTCCGCTCATCTTTTTCTGGGCGACGGGACGGCTCAAAGACGGGCTCAAGCTCAGCATGCTTGGCCTTCTGGCGCTGGGCGGCTTGCAGGGGGCGATCGGCTGGTGGATGGTGGCCTCTGGCCTCAGTGAACTGACCTCTGTCAGCCAGTATCGTCTGGCCGTGCATCTGACCATGGCCTGTATCATAATCACTGCCGTGCTTTATATTGCGCGCGGGCTGGTGACCTATAGTGAACGCGCAGCCGACCGTTCCATCCAGCGCTTTGCGGGCTGGCTGGTCTTTGCCGTTCTGGTGCAGATCTATCTGGGCGGTCTGGTGGCAGGGCTTCATGCCGGCCTGACCTTCAATACATGGCCATTGATGGATGGTGCGATCATTCCATCCGATCTGTTCGTCCAGACGCCGTGGTGGCGCAATCTGTTCGAAAACCCGAAGACCGTGCAGTTCATCCACCGCATGTTTGCCTATATGGTGCTGCTGCTTGCCATTGCACATGCGCTGCAGGTCTGGAAGCTGAAACCCAGCACGACCCATGCCCGCCGTACCATTGTGCTGATTGGCCTTGTGCTGATCCAGGTAGCAATCGGCATTGTCACGCTGCTCTTGAGCGTGCCGCTTGCCCTTGGCCTCGCGCACCAGTTCGTTGCCATCATGGTGCTTGCCTTTGCGGTTGCACATTGGCGCGCCACCAAGGGCAACAGGAAAGCTATCATACATGAAAATGGCGGCCCTTGAGCCGCCATCCTTGAGGCACCATTTGTGCCGGGTGAGGGCTTATTTGCCCAGCATCAGGTTCATGTTTTGCACGGCGGCACCGGACGCGCCCTTGCCGAGATTGTCGAGAAGCGCGACCAGATTGACCTGTCCATCACCTTCCGAACCGAATACAAACAGCTTCATCGTATCCTTGCCTGCCAGTTCTTCCGCATCAACGCGCGGCAGCTTGGCGCTGGCTTCCAGCGGCACGACCTCGACAATATCCTGACCGGCATAATGCGCGCTCAGTGCAGCATGTACCTGTTCGAGCGATGGCTTGCCAGTGAGATCACCAAGGAACAATGGGACCTGAACGATCATGCCCTGCGGGAAACGGCCAACGCTTGGGCTGAAGATCGGGCGGCGCTCAAGGCGGCCATGCATCTGCAATTCCGGCACATGCTTGTGGCGCAGCGGCAGGCCGTAAAGGAAATGATTGGCCGCCAGATAGTCCGGATTGCTTTTGTCTTCCATCTGGGCGATGAGCTGCTTGCCGCCGCCAGTATAACCGGAAACGGCGTTCACGCTGACCGGATAATCGGTCGGCAACAGCCCTGCATCACGCAGGGGACGGATCAGCGCGATCGCGCCAGTTGGATAGCAGCCGGGATTGGAGACAAGACGCGCCTCGGCAATGCGCTCACGCTGTCCCTTGGCAAGCTCGGCAAAACCATAGACCCAGTCTGGCGCGGTACGGTGCGCGGTGGAGGTGTCGATCACCCGCGTATCATGATGGCCAGCCAGCAGTGCGACTGCTTCCTTCGAAGCATCATCCGGCAGGCAGAGAATCGCAATATCGGCAGCGCGTAAGTAATCGGCGCGCAGATCCTTGTTGCGGCGCTCGGCTTCCGGAATGGAAATCACTTCAATATCATCGCGCGTCGCCAGACGGCTGCGGATCTGCAGGCCTGTCGTGCCGTGCTCGCCATCGATGAAGATTTTCGGTTTCATGCGTTTTGCCTTTTGATTCAAGGAGAAGCAGCTCTTTTCCTGATGATTCTCGAGCTGCCGGATAGGTTGCTCAGTTACCGTGTCGGCTTTATCGTCGGTTCTTGCGTTCGGCCAGAAGCCCCAGATAGTACATTGCAATGGTCGCACCAGCGATCGCCGTAATATCGGCGTGGTCATAGGCAGGGGCGACTTCCACCACATCGGCTCCGACGAAATCCAGCTCTGTCAGCTTGCGCAGCACCGACAGCATCTTGGCCGAGGATGGACCACCTGCAACCGGCGTGCCGGTACCGGGCGCAAAGGCCGGATCAAGACAGTCAATGTCGAAGGTGAGATAGGTCTTTCTGCCAGCAGTGCGTTTCAGGATTGCGTCTGCAATCGCTGCTGCGGACATATCCTCCACTTCATGGCCATAGATGATCTTGATGCCACAATCTTCCGGAGCATTGGTGCGGATACCGATCTGGATCGAATGGTTCGGGTCGATAATGCCATCGCGTACTGCGCGCGCCACAAAGGAGCCGTGGTCAATGCGCTTGCCGTCATCAAACCATGTATCCTGATGGGCATCAAACTGTACCAGTGCCAGCGGGCCATATTTGGCGGCATGGGCTTTCAGAATGGGCCATGTCACAAAATGGTCGCCGCCAAGCGACAAAAGGAAGGCACCGGATTTCAGGATTTTTGCGGCTTCCCGCTCGATTGTGGCAGGCGTCTTGTAATGATTGCCATAGTCGAGCAGGCAATCACCATAATCGATGACGGCGAGATTTTCGAACAGGTCACGCGCAAAGGGATATTGCGGATCATTGTCAAAAATGGCTGAAGCGCGGCGGATGGCCTGTGGGCCAAAACGCGCACCGGGACGGTTGGAGACGGCAGCATCGAATGGAATGCCCCAGATGACAGCCTCCGCACCTTTTAGTGATTTGCTGTAAAGGCGGCGCATGAAGGACAATATGCCCGCATATGTCGGATCTGTGGCAGCGCTCGTCAGGCTGCGGGCGGTAATCGCATGATCGATGGTCTTGTTTGCCATGAAATATCTCCAGCCAGTCCTGCGCCTATAGCTGAATTACGGTCAATAAAAAAGCGGGCCTGAAGGCCCGCTTTCCAAAAAGCTCTGAAGCGACTGATTGCGCTTGGAGAATTGACCCCAAGTGCGTTAGCGCTTGGAGAACTGGCCCCAAGTGCGTTAGCGCTTGGAGAACTGGAACGAACGGCGGGCCTTGGCCTTACCGTACTTCTTGCGTTCAACAACGCGGCTGTCGCGGGTCAGGAAGCCACCCTTCTTGAGAACCGGACGCAGGCCTGGTTCGTAATAGGTGAGGGCCTTGGAGATGCCGTGACGAACAGCGCCGGCCTGACCGGACAGACCACCACCAGCGACGGTAGCAACGATGTCGAACTGGCCAACGCGGTTGGCGGCGACGATCGGCTGCTGCAGGATCATCTGAAGGACCGGACGAGCGAAATACTTGTCGAATTCCTTGTCGTTGATGATGATCTTGCCAGAGCCTGGCTTGACCCATACGCGGGCAACAGCGTCCTTGCGCTTGCCGGTGGCATATGCGCGACCCTGTGCGTCCAGCTTCTGAACATGGACCGGAGCTTCGACTTCGGTCTTGGCGACGGTGCCGAGTTCTTCGAGCGAGTTGAGCTGCTCAGCCATGATTATGCGTTCCTTTTGTTCTTGCGGTTCAGCGCTGCCACGTCGAGAACTTCAGGCTGCTGAGCTTCGTGCTGATGGTTCGGACCTGCATAAACGCGCAGGTTCTTCATCTGGCGGCGTCCGAGTGGACCGCGCGGGATCATGCGCTCGATGGCCTTTTCGACAACGCGTTCGGGGAAACGGCCTTCGAGGATCTGACGTGCAGTGCGTTCCTTGATGCCGCCCGGATAACCGGTGTGCCAGTAATATTTCTTGTCGGTGTACTTCTTGCCGGTCAGCACAACCTTGTCGGCATTGATGATGATGACATTGTCGCCATCGTCAACATGCGGGGTGTAGGTTGGCTTGTGCTTGCCGCGCAGGCGATTGGCGACGACGGATGCCAGACGGCCGAGGACGATGCCTTCAGCGTCGATCAGTACCCACTTCTTCACCACTTCAGCCGGCTTCTGAGAGAAAGTTGCCATTGAAGCTATCCTTAAGATTAATCCCCATCCCGTTCAAGAAGGGGCTTTTCTTGTTGCTTGTGTTGGAAGATCCAACGTGATTGGCGGGTAAAACTTGTCCGCTTTGCCCACTCTGGCTGGGTCGATACACAAACATGCCAGTTTCGTCAAGGGGTGTTTTTGAACTGCAAATTTAAAATATCAATAAAAACAATATGTTACAAAGTTGGTATTATGATACCGCATATTTTTCTGAGGATTCCCGCGGTGGGATGGAATAAGTCGTGGTGGCGTGGGCGACAAGATGGCCCGTTTCAGGGTCTGTCAGGGCGACATCCAGTACGGCAAGCCGCTTGCCGAGTTTCATCAGTCTGGCGATTGCCTCGACGGTTCCGGGCGAAGGCTTTCGCAGGAAATTGATGTTGAGATTGGTGGTGACAGCCAATGCCGCCGGCCCGATATGGGCCAGAATGGCAGCATAGGCGGCAACATCGGCGAGTGTGAACAGCGAGGGGCCGGAAACCGTGCCGCCGGGGCGCAAATGTCTTTCATTGGCATGAAGGCGCAATGTGGCCGAGCCTGCCGCGATGGCGACGATTTCGAAGGCGTCGTCCAGTTGCGGAAATTCGCGCCGCATGAAAAGACGAAGATCTTCAACTGTCATGATCGGCTTGTAGTGATCCGTCATCCCAAGACCCGTTTGCTCCCACAATTGTCCTGAAATCGTCTTAGGCTGTAAGGATGGATTTGATCAAGGTGAAACCTGTTGCGACTGCGAAAGCAGAACGCAAGCATCATATTTGAAGGGGCTGCGGTGAGCGCTCTTTGTGTCAGGGAGCCAGAGTACCCTATGAAAGATGACCGGGTATTCCCGAGCAACCGTCATTCAGAAAATGGTGGATTTGATTGGCGGTCATTCTCAAATCCACACGGGCGGCTTTTTGTATCGCAAATTCCTTCGATACCCAATCATGAGAAAGACCCAGTCTATAGACTGCGGTTTTGTCTGGATGAAGTTTATTATGCCCTTGAGGAAGCCGGGCATGAGGGACGTCTGCCTGATATACTGACCGATATGCGGAATAAAGATAGGGCGGATCAGTTGTCGTGTTGGCAGCGGCTGCAGGTGTCTGATGGGACCTTGAAGCAACGGAAATAAAGCCGTTCTTATACCGGTTTTGTTATTCTGGTCGTGAGGATGCCTTGTCACATGGGACAGGTACTGGGTTCCCGGGTTTGGCTTTGTCATGCTGCATGATAGGCCACCTGGTTAGGCGGTTGGCACCAGTATGAAGCTGCATGATTGAATGTTGCTTGAAGTGTTTCGATTGCCATTGTCTTGCCAGAATGCTTCAGGCAGCGAACCTGCGTGTGCGTGTGAAAGCGGTTCGACTACCGGAGCGGGGCGGTGCCTGATCGATCAGGTGATGATTCACGACGAGAACCATCTGGTCGGCCAGGAAATTGCAACACGGCACGTTCTTGTAGCATCACCGGGTCATGCCCGAAGAAAGAACACGCATATCCCTTGTCGGAAGATACACCAAGACCCTGCCCGTATTGAACAGGAACTGGAAGACTCGAACGTTTCAAACATGTGGCCTTAAGCTGTGAGAAACAAAGTACAATTTCTCCGCTTTCGTTTACACCGCTGCAGCATTCATCATGGATAAATCCCGCAGCCACGTGGACTGGAAACAAGCTCCATGAACCGGGCATTGGCGATCTTGGCCGATTTCATTAACCTCTGTCGACAAATGCGCTAGACTGCTTCCATGCAGCGATCACAGGGAGCATGGGATGCCTGTTCAAGACGACAATCAGATCCGTTACATTCTTCAGACGGTCAAGACCATTGCCATGCTGGGGGCGTCTCCCAAGCCGGAACGGCCTAGCTATGGCGTCATGCGCTTTCTTCTGGAAAAGGGCTACAGGGTCATTCCGGTCAATCCAGGGCAGGTGGGCAAGGATTTGCACGGGCAGTCATTTGTCGGCAGCCTCAGTGATATTGCCGAGCCTGTCGATATGGTCGATGTCTTTCGTGAATCAGGCGCGCTGCCCGCCATTGTCGACGAAATTCTGCGCCTTAAATGGCGGCCAGCCGTTCTCTGGGCACAGCTCGGCGTCGTGCATGAAGAGGCGGCAAGACAGGCGGAAGCAGCAGGCATGAGGGTTGTGATGGATAAATGTCCGGTCATCGAGTATTCACGTCTGATCGACGGATAAATTGGCAGCAATTTTTTCTGTCGAATCACATTTTGGCAAAAATTTTTCCTTTGCTTTCAGTCGGGCAAGCCCTAACGTCCTCCCCCAATTCAAGGCATTGTTGTCAGGAGGAATTATGTCAAAGCGCTCACCCGGAATTGAAACGTTGGCGATCCATGCAGGCGCTAAGCCGGATCCAACCACTGGCGCGCGTGCAACGCCAATCTATCAGACGACGTCCTTCGTCTTCCAGGATGCCGACCATGCGGCATCGCTGTTTGGCCTTCAGGCTTTCGGCAATATCTATACCCGCATTACCAATCCGACGACGGCCGTTCTGGAAGAGCGCATTGCTGCCCTTGAAGGCGGCACGGCCGCCGTTGCGACCGCATCGGGCCATGCCGCACAGTTCCTGGTCTTTCACACGCTTCTGCGGCCGGGTGACAATTTTGTTGCGGCCCGCCAGCTTTATGGTGGTTCGATCAACCAGTTCGGTCAGTCCTTCAAGTCATTTGACTGGCAGGTGCGCTGGGCTGATGCAACCAGGCCGGAAGAATTCGTCAAGCAGATCGATGAGCGCACCCGCGCCATCTATATTGAGAGCTTTGCCAATCCGGGCGGCATTGTCACGGATATTGCGGCCATTGCCGAGATTGCCCATGACCACGGGCTGCCGCTCATTGTCGACAACACGCTTGCCTCGCCTTATCTGGTCCGTCCGATCGAACATGGCGCGGATATTGTCGTTCATTCGCTCACCAAATTCATCGGTGGCCATGGCAATTCCATGGGCGGCATCCTGATCGATGGTGGCACTTTCGACTGGGCAAAGTCGGGCAATTATCCGCTGCTCACCGAACCGCGCCCGGACTATGCTGGTCTCGAACTGCACAAGACCTTTGGCAATATTTCCTTTGCCATTGCAGCGCGCGTTCTAGGTCTGCGCGATTTTGGTCCGGCCATTTCGCCATTCAATGCTTTCCAGATTCTGACCGGCGTGGAAACGCTGCCACTGCGCATGCAGCGTCATTCCGATAATGCGCTGAAGGTGGCGACCTATCTGCAGGGCCATGAGAAAGTCGCCTGGGTCAGCTATGCCGGCCTGCCGAACGACAAGTTCCATGCGCTGCAGCAGAAATATGCACCAAAGGGTGCCGGTTCCGTTTTCACCTTCGGTCTCAAGGGTGGTTACGATGCTGGCGTGAAATTCGTCGACAGCCTCGAACTGTTCTCGCTGCTTGCCAATATTGGCGACACGCGTTCACTGGTCATCCACCCGGCCTCCACCACGCACCGTCAGCTGAGCGATGAGCAGAAAGTGGCAGCCGGTGCCGGCCCGGATGTCGTGCGCCTGTCGATCGGTATCGAAAATGCCGATGATATCATCGCCGATATTGAACAGGCGTTGGCCAAGGTCTGATCTGATGTGCCGGTTCGTTGCTTTTGATCTGGCCGGCATTGAAGCGGAAGAGGGCGCGCCTTTGCCAGAGCGCGTCCTGTCCGGTGCGCCCAGATTTCGCACATGGAATCTGGAAGAGGCCTTTGACGGCACCCTGTTTGCCGGTGTCTGGGAAAGCACGCCCGGTCATTGGCGCATCGAATATGATGAATGGGAATTCTGCCACATTCTGTCTGGCCATTCTGTCGTGCACGAAGAGGGTGGCGAAAGCCATACGCTCAAGGCAGGCGACAGTTTTGTCACCCGCCCGGGCTTCAGGGGGAGCTGGGAAGTGGTGGAAACCACCCGCAAGGAATATGTGATCAGGCTTTAAAGCAGTTCCAGGAAAAGTGGGCACCGGTTTTCCGTCCGGAACTGCGAAAGGAAAAATTGCAGTTCCAGGAAAAGTGGGCACCGGTTTTCCGTCCGGAACTGCCAAAAGGAAAAATTGTAGTTCCAGGAAAAGTGGGCACCGGTTTTTTGTCCGGAACTGCGAGTAATCTGTCATAGGAGCTGAATGTAAACGCTGGTGTTCATGACACCGGCGTTTGTTTTGCTCCGTTGCGCGCAACTGACAAAGCCATGCGGCAAGCCCTGGTGATCAGCGGCGGCTCGAAAGATCAACCGTTGGCATGCGCCTTATCAGGTGACGGCGATCTGGTTTCATCTGGCCATGATCGGGCTTTGGTCGTGCCGGCTCAGGCTGCATAACGGGCCCCGGACGAGGCGGTCGGGGCCATGCACCCGGGTCTGGACGCTGTGGCTGGGCATTTTGGCCGGGACGGGGCGGTGGCGGATTGGCACCGGGACCTGGTTGTGCCGGCCTGCCATGTTCGTCCGGCCGGCGCGGCGGTGGGTTGCGGTGATCGCGCCGCGGTGGACGATGATAATTTCGGTAATGCCTATCATTGCCGATATAAATACCGCTGCTGACATAGCCGCCGCGGACATAATAGGGGCTATCATAGTCAGGACTGTAATAGCCCCCGGAAACACATCCGCTGAGTGTGCATGCACCGACGACAATGCCGGTTGTGACGAAAATCGATCTAAGGGACACTTTCATACTCCTTGCAGACGGTCTTTCTACCACAGACACATCTGTGAATCGGGGATTATCGTGACACAATCCACCTTCATGGTGGCAGATGATCGATTTCTACGGATCCTGCAACGCTGAGAAGCTTTAACTGCTGCGCAACATGCGCCCGATGGCAATCAGAATACAGGCGCCAATGAAGCCAGCAATCAGATAACCTAGCCAACCGGTGAGTATCACGCCGACAAGGCCGAGGAGAACATTCGCCAGCGCAGAGCCAACAATGCCCAGCAAAATGTTCATGAGTACGCCCTGATTGCTTTTCATGAACATTTCCGCGAACCAGCCGGCAAGTCCGCCAATGATGATTGCACCAATCCAGCCAATCTGTTCCATGGTCTCTCCTCCATAACCATGTTGCATTCCCTCACATAACCAACGCATGACCCGGCTTTGCGTTCCATGGGAAGCCATGATTTTATGCATGATGGTCTGATGTGGAGGTGGATCTGCTGTGCTGGCTCCATTGGCAGGCATGTGAGAGCATGTGTGAATGCAAGCATGTCTGCCAGCACATGTGGAGAGGGCAGCTTGCGCAAGTCATGACAAGCCTGATGATCCTGCATCCGTTTGTGCGCGAAGCATTTTGCGGCGTATTGTTTTGTGAGCAAAACAAATCCAGCAGCTGCATTCTGTTTGTTCAGGTGCAGCAACGTGCGTTTCTGTATCGTTGCTTTGCGTGTGGCGGTTGATTGCTCATGCACTTTTCCATCTTGACTGCAAGAGTGGAAAAGTGAGCCATCAGGATGGTGTAACTGGAGTTTTATTGTTATGAGTTTTACTCAAATAATATAGAAAAACAAAACAATTGGGTGTCAAAAATCCTGTCTTAAGCCTATGAGCCCGACCGAAAATTAAGTTGAGCGATTTCAGTAGTTTATGATTCTCTATGTTTACAAAAACTACGGAGGATCAGATGACA